>JAPORZ010000116.1 GCA_026709915.1 Gammaproteobacteria bacterium | reverse complement strand
TGGCAGCATATCCATTATGCTGCACGGCCACCTCTAATTTTTAGAGGTGGCCTTAAATGGAAAGAGTACCAGGCCGATGTTGCAAATTTTAATGCCGGACCACGACCTGTGTCAATTTTGATCTGAAGATAGTCTTGACTTCGGTTCAGGAAAACGTTATATTGCGGGCCGATGTTCAGGACACTGAATATCGTCCGTTTCCGTGGGGGCGTACCTGGTTTCGACGAGGGTACTGAAGCCCAAGGGGCATGCCGAGGTGCAGAGTACCTCGTTAATCCATCTGCAAACTTCAATAGTTGACGAAAAGTACAACTACGCTCTGGCCGCTTGAACCGGCCAGCCTCTGACTGATTGGTGCTTGTGCTGTCTGTCCAGAGGTCATAACCACAAGATCGCGCTGCAGTCTGTCCCGGGCGGAAGCGCTAAATCTTAAGGGAATCGTTGCCTGCGTTCCCCCGCCGTTTCGGGTAACAGGCGATTAAATTTAACGAGACGGCTAAGCATGTAGAACCGAAGGTTGATGGCTCGCGGACGCCGGTTCGACTCCGGCCGCCTCCACCAATTACCCCTGTTGCACCTTTCCACATAGTTCCATATCTACTTGTAAAA
The DNA here is from genome assembly GCA_026709915.1 of Gammaproteobacteria bacterium. Taxonomy (GTDB): domain Bacteria; phylum Pseudomonadota; class Gammaproteobacteria; order Eutrophobiales; family Eutrophobiaceae; genus JAAXHV01. The sequence continues at coordinate 32,102 of JAPORZ010000116.1, read as the reverse complement.
TGGGGTGAATGGTATGGCACTCAATCAGCGCAATGGGGGCGCCGGGAGGGGTGTCTGCGCCTTGTTTGGGCACCCATACAGCAATCCGCGCAGCTCTGTGTACAGCGCGGTCAGTTCACGCGTGATGTATTGTGTATAGCGTGGATCGGCCAAGGTGCGATGATACGTTGCAGGATGCAAAAAGCGCTCCATGGTCTCCTGGAAGCCAGACGCTATTAAAGTCGGCGCCTGTTCGATAAACCCGATCAGTTTATCTTCGTAGCACGACTCTCGGTAATCCTCAATTTTACGCTCTACGAGCTCAGCGCGCACCGAAGCGCCGCGTTCGCGCAGCCAGATCAGATCCCAGATGTCCCGATGGCGCACATACTTCTGTGACGCCGCGAGCGCGACCAGTTTATCGGCCATAATCTCATCGGCTGTTTCGACCTCGAGCAGGACATCTTTGTAACCATCGGGCAGACACCGGTAATTACCCTGCAGTTTGCGAGCCACCACCGTATAGGCGGGCACATTGGCCACTTCAATTTTGATCCGTTGTTTGGGCAGGTCCGGTCGCCCCGGATCGGTGGTAACGGCCACCTGCCATTTGTCCACGTTCAATGCCGCCTGTATCGGTTCATCCGCTCGCAAGGAAGCGGGATCTTTGACGGCCACCGCCAGACCGTAGCGCTCGCCCAAATACGATTCAATGCAACCTCTGAGATCAGCTAACGCCAACGATGTGAAGTCTTTGCCGCCGGCAAAATCCAAATCTTCACTGTAGCGCCCCGAGCCATAACACAGACGCAAGGAGGTGCCGCCCTGGAATACCAGCCCGTCGAGCAGGCCTGACTGCTTGAGGGCGAACAGGATGTCGTAATGCAGCAGCTCCTTGCGCACCACCGGCAACCTGGTTTCATCGTGGTTGTCTTTAAGGGCCGCCCGGGCGAGTGTTGTGAGTGTGGTCGTCATTTTCTTCCAATGCCTCCCCATCAAATAATAGATCTTCGTCAATCTCGTAGATGTTGCGTCCGGTACGCTTGAGATCTCGCCAGGCCACATGCTTTTTTGCTAATTTCAGCGGACGCCCCACCTCCACCGCGTCGTGGATGATATCAACCCATTGGCGCTCGGTATGGGTAAACTCCACCGCGCCAAACGGCGTCTGGTAGCGCCCGCGCCGCCCGGTGGTCATGACCGTCAGGCACATGGGAACCTGGGAGATAACGCCGTACTCCGACAAGGCCGACTCCAAACTGACATAGTTGTACTCGCCGCGCCGCATGGCGCGCGCGATATGCTCGATCAGATCGGCGCGGTGATCGGTGAGGGCATAAACATAGACCCCGTTGACCGCCCTCGTGAGGATATTGGCCCGGAGCAGGCCTTTTAGGGTCGCATCTAGCGCATGTCCGTTGTCTTCTCGAAAAATGGTCTTCAAATCCATTTTCGTAAACACGCAGACCTCTTCATCGCGGTCAATACTGATCAGGCGTTTCGCCGCCTCGATCTGCTTCATTCTTTCTCGCTATTAATGACAATATTTTATACTAAAACTGTCAATATATGCACCATGAAACAGATTGTCAAGCGCCTTTGCTCATTGACCGCGCCCGGCGAGGGTGGGCGGGGCGACGCCATTGCCGGCTTTGAATAACTCCTTTAATGCCTTGCAGTAGCGCATACCACTGAAATCATGTGGGAACGGTGTCGTCATCATGGCAGGCCTCTTGACAGGTCGAAAGAATGCCCCTGAATCAACTACTTATCGACTGTAAGACCAACATGAACCATGACGCCTTCTCTAACCAATTGAATTTATTCGATTATTAACCGGACACTAGTGATCCCGTGTTTATATTTGCTTAATCGTTCCTAAAAGATTTTGGTTGAATTCTCTCAAGATAAGGGCAAGAGACTTAGCTGTGCCTTTTTGTTTTGTAACTTCACCCCCATATTTCATCTCCCCAAAAGTAAACTCACCAAGAGTTACTAATGACTCTGCGAGGGGCACTCCGGCCCCCCAGATGGGCCATGACCCGGTGGCGGACTATATCAGTCAGGATATCCTCCGCTTTGCGCAGCGTCCCGGTTCCACCCTGATGCTGGCGCCAGCGCAGGAAATTGGCCTGACACGGTCGCTCGTCGACCTGCTGTGCCAGTTCGCACGAAACCCTCTGGCCCCGGTGTTTGTTTCGCGCGAGGTGCATCGGTGCTACCCAGATGTCCGCACGCGCTGGCCTGACCCGTTGCCGGCCGGGTTGGATGAGCCGGTCTTCATCAACGCAGGAAACCATCATGAAAACATCTGACGCACGCAAACACTACCTCGCAGAGATTGACGCGCAACGCCGCCCCGAGCCGGGGAAGAAGGTGAGGGGGACACAGGGACTCAATGCCATGTTACGGGCGGTGCCGCAACACCCCGCCGGTGAATTCAACGAACCGGACGAGGACGTGCTGGTCTGCTCCGACCTGCACCTGGGTCATGAGAATATCATCAAGTATTGCGATCGCCCGTTTCTGGACGTGGACGACATGAACAGGACGTTGTGGGACTACATGCACGCGGCGCTGGCGCCGGACAAGGTGCTGGTCGTGGTCGGCGACTTGGCCATGCGAGAGGCGTTGAGCGCGGCGACCTGGAAGCAGGTCCGGGAGCTGGATTGCCGTGGACGGCACCTGGTGCTCGGCAACCACGACCTGACGGGCGCCGGCCAGTTGCGCGTACAGGGGTTCGATCATGTCTGGTCACTTTTGGTATCCGGGGGAGAGCCGCCGCTCATCTGGACGCACTATCCGTTGAACGAGGTGCCGAACGGGTATATCAATATTCACGGTCATGTCCATGACAACCCGCCCCGGCAGACACCACACATCAACGTCTCCGTGGAACAACTGGATTACGAGCCGGTCTCGCTGCTGGGATTGCGGGCGCTGGCCAAGGTGCTGGTCCAGGGCGAATACCCGGCAGGGAAGACCACGCTGGCTCGACTGCAAGACATCGGAGTTGTCAAAACCGCCTTGCGCCGCTAGAATTGCGGTCAATGTCCTTCCCCTCTGGCACCACACCGATGCCAAACAAACAACGCAACCTGGAAACGGCCGCGCCGCCAGACAAGACGATTAGTTGACTGTCATGACAATCTGCCCCGTATTGAATAGCAAGCACGCCATATTATATCACTATGACTGTCTGGCATTGATGGATTCCCTGATTGAGCAGCAGCCGGCGGGCTTGTTTGATCTGATCGTTGCTGATCCTCTATGACCGGCTACGGACGGAGCAGGACGGCAAGCAACTGGGCACCGTCTGGACGATTAAGCTGCCAAGAAAGAACGAAAAGGCATTTGGAACCCACCCGGAACAACAGCTCCTGGCGTTGCTCGAGTGGATTATCCTGGCCTGCAGCGAGGCAGGTGACTGGGTTTTTGATCCGTTCGCCGGTAGCGCTACGACGGGCGTTGCCGCCATCAAGCACCAGCGCAAGTTTATTGGTTGCGAGCAGGAGGCCTCGTACCTGGCGATCGCAAAGAGGCGGCTTGAGGACAGTATCCCTGGACGCAATGAGTGACGACCAAGGGGCGAGTAGTTACGTTTCTAGATATACATCATAATGCTGTCTAACGGCGCGTCAGCATTCAGCAGATCTACCCGCTTGGACTTGATTTTCAGACCGGCATCCGTGCGCACCAGGCGCCAGGTGACGGCGCCGGCGAAGGTATCCTGCTTGCGATGATGGATGACAGCAATAACATCGGCCCTGACGATGATGTCGCCACCGGGTGCTGCGGACAAATCTATATCCGGTTCCGACAGGATACGCACCGAACGCACCTCGCGCTGCATCGACGGCGATAATGGATTGTGCAGGTTGTACCTGCGCATTGTCATCAGCGCGCGGTTGTCGTAGATCAGGGAGTCGTGCTGTTCCGGGTCGGTCTGTGTGCGTTCCAGCGGCATCCAGTAGTAGCCGTCTTCCGTAAACAGGGAACTCCAGGTTTCCAGGTCTGCTGCGTTCAGGCAGCGGGTCTCCAGGCGAATCAAATCCTTGATATCATTGTGCAAGGCGCCTTGTAAGTTGTCGTCCGACATGTCAGGTCATGTATTCAAGCCAGGCGGTATACTGGTTGCGCAGCGCCAGATCGCTGGTGCCGATAGCCTGCTGCCGTTCCCCATCCCGGGTTTCCCTGCCGAAATGGCGCTGCATGTCTATCCATTCAATGGCGCTGGCGGCGGCGCTCTGCTGGATACGGATATAACAGTCCAGATCGTCCGGGCCTACCATCGACGCCGGGGAATTGATCAGGCGGGAATAGCGCAGGGTGCGCTGCAGCATGGCGGGCGGCGCGCCTTTCAACCTGAACGTCCAGGATTCGATAATAGTCTCGTTGACCGAAACCGGTATGACCACGCGCACCGACTGGATATTGTCGCGTATCGTACAAGACGGGTAGATCAGGCCATTGTGACGGTTGAACGAGAGGATTTCTTCGGTGCGCTCCCTGCCGTAAGCCTGTTCCATCGCCTGCAGGTAATCAGGATAAACCTGGTAGTGGCTGAAGATGCTGGTCTTGCCACCCATGTAGCCGTGCCCGCGCGGCAACCCGACAAAACCCATTTCATCAAAGAAGTGGTATGAACCACCGAACGGGGCGATGACTTCAGCTTCCGGCAAGGGCTCATGAGCAGGCGGCAGTTGCTCCAGATATTGGCGCACGGCATCGCTGGTGCCGGCATGGGCGACCATGGGGTGCATGGCATCATGCAGGTTTTCGGTAAAGAACTTCCAGTTGACCGGGTGGCGGAAGCGGTGGCAGGTCTTGCCGGTCACCTCAACCTCGCCCGTCGGCGCCCGGTCGACCATATTGTCTATGGTGGCGCACATTTGTCCCAGGAAAACGGTCAGCTCAGGGCCAGTGGCGGCGAGAGAAGAGAACACAAAGCCGCGGTATTGTTCCGTCCGGGCCACTGGGGTCATACCAAATGCGGCCGCGTTGCGGTCAAAACCCACATCCTGATAGCCGCCGGGGCTGGGTTGTGAGCGTAATGAGCCGTCTGTGTGGAAGGTCCAACCGTGATAAGGACACTTGAAGAGCCCGTTGGCGTGGCCGCTGCGAGCCTGACATACCTGGGCGCCGCGGTGCCCACAGCGATTCACCAGCACGTTAATGTCCTTGCCGTTCATGTCCCTGACCATGATGACCGGGGTCAGGCCGATATGGGTGGTGAGATAATCGCCCGGAGCTTTGACCTGACTTTCATGGCCGACGTAAACCCACGCCTGCCCCCAGATGCGTTCCAGTTCCAGTTTGAAAATATCTTCCCTGGTATAGACGTCCCGGTGTACCCTGGCAGGTTCAACCAGAGCTTGCAGCGCCCTCATCTTCTTCCAAGTTCGGCAGCGGCCGATCGACCAATTCCACGATAGCCATGGGCGCCTTGTCGCCAGCACGGTAGCCGCATTTAAGGATGCGCAGGTAGCCGCCCGGACGACTGCGGTAACGCGGCCCCAGTTCGTTAAACAGTTTGGTCACCGTCGCCCGGTCGCGCAGCCGGGAGAATGCCAGCCTGCGTCTGGCAACGGAATCCGTTTTTGCCATGGTAATCAATGGTTCCGCGACACGCCGCAGCTCCTTCGCTTTGGCCAGAGTGGTTTTAATCACTTCATGCTGCACCAGCGAGGCAGCCATATTACGAAACATTGCCGTACGATGGCTGCTGTTCCGGTTCAGTTTCCGTCCGCTTTCTCTATGACGCATTTCGACTACCCACCCCTGTTAATGTGAGATGACGGGAGACATTTCCCTTTCTTCATATAAGTCAGAGGGCGGCCAGACCTCCAGTCTCATGCCCAACGTCAGACCGCGAGAGGCCAACACATCCTTGATTTCCGTCAGAGATTTCTTGCCCAGGTTCGGGGTTTTCAACAACTCCATTTCCGTGCGCTGGATAAGGTCGCCGATATAGTAAATACTCTCTGCTTTCAGACAGTTTGCTGAACGCACCGTGAGCTCCAGATCATCGACCGGGCGCAACAGGATGGGATCGATGTCCGGTTCATTACTGGCGGTTGGGGTTTCCTCGGTCTGCTCCGCCTCCAGATCAACAAAAATCGACAACTGGTTGCGCAGGATCAGCGCTGCTTCCTTGATGGCTTCTTCCGGGTTGATGGTGCCGTTCGTTTCCACTTCCAGGATCAACTTGTCCAGGTCGGTCTGCTGCTCTACACGGGCGCTTTGGACATCGTAGGAAACGCGTTTGATCGGACTGAACGAGGCATCCAGTTTCAACCGGCCGATGCTTTGTCCGTCCTCGTCTTCAGGATTACCGACAACAACCGGCCGATACCCGCGTCCGCGCTCAACGATGATATTCATGTTCAGCTCACAACCGGGCCGGGTAATATGCGCGATCAACTGGTCAGGATTGGCAATCTCCACGCCGTGGTCAAGCTTGATGTCGCTGGCCCGGACTTCACCCGGCTCGGACTTGTTCAGGCTCAGGGTAACGTCGTCCCGGGCGTGCACGCTGATCGCCAGTTCCTTGAGGTTGAGCAGGATATCGGTGACGTCTTCATGGACGCCGTCAATGGTCGTGTACTCATGCAGCACACCGTCAATTTCCACTTCCGTGACCGCACAACCGGACATGGATGACAACAACACCCGGCGCAAGGCATTGCCCAGGGTATGACCAAAACCCCTGTTTAGCGGCTCTATGGTAATTTTTGCCATGGTCGCGTTGACGCTCTCCACGTCCACCCGGCGCGGCTTTAACAATTCACTGAATGTTGAGGGCATAGATAGGATTCCTCTGGCTGGCTTATTTGGAATAAAGCTCCACCACTAACTGTTCGTTGATATCCGAAGGTAACTCACCACGCTCGGGTGTGGATTTGAAGATCCCCACCATTTTTTTGACGTCCACTTCAACCCATTCAGGAAACCCGATTTGTTCTGCCACGTTCAGGGCATCCTGGATACGCAGTTGTTGCTTGCTCTTTTCCCTGATCTCAACCTTGTCCTCGGGGTTGACCTGGTAAGACGGGATATTGACTGACTGTCCGTTTACCATTACTGATTTATGGCTCACCAACTGTCTGGCTTCGTTGCGCGTACAACCAAACCCCATCCTGAATACCACGTTATCCAGACGGCATTCCAGGATTTGCAGCAGGTTCTCGCCGGTTGAGCCTTTGCGGCGGACCGCTTCCTGGTAGTAGCGCCGGAACTGCTTTTCCAGCACACCGTAAATGCGCCGCAGTTTCTGCTTTTCGCGCAGTTGCACCGCATAGTCCGACAACCGCTTCGACCTGACTCCCTGCTCACCGGGGGGCTTGTCTATCTGACATTTGGATTCAAGCGGCCGGGCGCGGCTTTTCAAGAACAGGTCCACGCCTTCGCGTCGACTCAGTCTGCATTTGGGACCCAGGTATCGAGCCATATCTCCTCCAGGTTCTGCCTGTTTATACCCGCCTTTTTTTCGGCGGGCGACAACCGTTATGTGGGATGGGAGTCACGTCGGTAATATTGGTAATTTTATAACCCAGCGCGTTCAATGCGCGCACCGCCGATTCCCGTCCCGGTCCCGGACCTTTGATATTCACGTCCAGGTTTTTCATGCCAAACTCTTTCACCACTTCACCCACCTTCTGGGCAGCGATCTGCGCCGCAAACGGAGTGCTCTTGCGTGACCCGCGAAAACCGCTACCGCCGGCCGTGGCCCAAGCCAGGGTATTCCCCTGCCGATCGGTGATGTTGATGATCGTGTTGTTGAAGGACGCATGTACATGCGCGATACCATCAACAACAGTTTTCTTGACCTTTTTTCTGGTGCTTCTCGGTTTTGCCATTGACCTTCTCGTAACGTTATTTCTTGATGAGGCGGCGCGGCCCCTTGCGGGTTCTTGCATTGGTGCGGGTACGCTGACCATGCAGGGGCAGGCCACGCCGATGGCGGATCCCCCGATACGCACCCAAGTCCATCAAGCGTTTGATATTCATGGATATATCCCGACGCAAATCGCCTTCCAACTCATAGTTGGTGACTTCCGCGCGCAACTGATCAAGCTGTTCTTCAGTGAGCGCCGACACTTTGATATTCGGCTTTACTCCCGTCGCGATACAAATCTTCCCGGCGGCTGTCCTGCCAATGCCATAGATATGGGTCAATGCAATGCGGACATGCTTCTGGTCCGGAATGTTTACACCTGCTATGCGAGCCATAAGATTTCTCTGTAGTTTGTTAGGTTGCTCTGTCCGCTCAGCCTTGCCGTTGCTTGTGACGCGGGTCTGAACAGATGACCCGGACGCGCCCGCGTCGGCGGATAATGCGGCAGTTACGACAAATCTTTTTTACTGAAGCCCTGACTTTCATTTCATTCTCTCGTTAGCTGCACCCGCTATACACGTCGCCGCCCGTGACTCTTCAAATTGGCCTTTTTTAACGCTCCCTCATACTGGTGCGACATGAGATGAGCCTGGATTTGCGCCATGAAGTCCATGACGACCACTACGATAATCAACAATGACGTACCGCCGAAATAAAACGGCACATTGTATTGCAGGATCAGGAATTCGGGTAACAGACATACAAACGTAATATAAATAGCGCCCACCATGGTCAGTTTCGTCAGCACCCCATCGAGATACCGGGCAGTCTGCTCTCCCGGTCGCATCCCGGGAATGAAGGCGCCCGATTTTTTCAGGTTGTCCGCAGTTTCCCTGGGGTCGAACACAACGGCAGTGTAGAAAAAACAAAAGAAAATGATACCGGCCGCATAAAACGCGACATAGATAGGCTGGCCGGGTTGCAGCAGCACGGCCAGATCCTGCAGCCAGCGCATTTGCTGGGACTGGCCCGCCCAGCTTGCCAGTGTTCCCGGAAACAGAATCAGGCTGGAAGCAAATATCGGGGGAATGACGCCGGCCATATTCAGTTTCAGGGGCAGGTGACTGGACTGGCCTGCGTACATCTTCCGACCCACCTGACGCTGGGCATAGTTCACCGTGATCCGGCGTTGTCCTCGTTCTACAAATACAACAAAACCCGTGACGGCAACGGCCAGAGCAAACAGGGTGAACACCATGATCAAGTGTAACTCTCCGGTACGAGACAACTCCAGGGTGCCGCCGATGGCAGCCGGCAAGCCGGCGACAATACCGGCAAAAATAATCAGTGAGATGCCGTTACCCACACCCCGTTCGGTGATTTGTTCACCCAGCCACATCAGGAACATGGTGCCGGTTACCAACGTAGTTACCGCAGTGATACGGAAACCGATGCCGGGGTCAAGCACCACCGAGCCCCCCAGTACCTGCTGTCCTTCCAGCGCCAGCGACACGCCCAGAGCCTGAAAAGTGGCCAGCAGCACCGTGCCATAACGGGTATATTGGGTGATCTTGCGGCGTCCGGCCTCACCTTCCCGGCGCAACTGTTTCAGGCGCGGGTCAACAAATGACAGTATCTGCATGATGATGGAGGCGGAAATGTAAGGCATGATGCCAAGCGCGACCACCGACAGACGCTCCAGCGCGCCCCCGGAGAACATGTTGAACATATCCAGGATAGTGCCGCGTTGCTGCTCGAACAACTGCGCCAACGCATCCGGATTGATTCCCGGCACGGGAATAAAGGTACAGATACGGTAAACAAACAAGGCAAACAGAACAAACAGCAGGCGCCGGCGTAACTCCGTGACCTGGGTCAGCCCGGCCAGCCCGCCCGGCACAGCAGGGTTTCTTGCCGCCATACGCCAGCCTCCCTACTGCTCGAACTTGCCGCCAGCTGCCTCAATGGCAGCCCGCGCCCCTTTCGTTGCTCGCAGTCCCTTCACAGTAACCGCTTTGGCGATGGTTCCGCTGGCGATGATTTTGACCCGTTTTATTTTTTTTGAGATCAGGCCGGCTTGCTGCAGCACCTTCAAGTCGATAACGTCGGCAGCGGCCTTTGCCAACTCATCCAGACGCACTTCATCGGTGACCCGGGCCAGATAGGAGCGGAAACCTACCTTGGGCAGGCGTCGTTGCAAGGGCATCTGTCCGCCTTCGAACCCCACCTTGTGGTAGCCGCCGGAGCGGGATTTCTGCCCCTTATGACCGCGCCCCGCAGTCTTGCCATGCCCGGAGCCGATACCGCGACCTACCCGTTTGGCTGCACGCTTGGCGCCCTCGGCCGGCTTAATTGAGTTAAGTCTCATATCAGGTCTCATCCACTGCCAGCAAATAGGCTACTTTGTTGATCATGCCACGGTTTTCCGCGGTATCTGCAACCATGACCGAATGTCCGATACGGCGCAACCCCAACCCCGCCACACAAGCCTTGTGCTGTGCAGTCCTGCGGTTGATACTGCGCTTGAGTGTCACCCTGAGCTGTTTCTTTGCTGCTGTCATTGTCACCATCCGGCTCGTTATCTCACCGTATCACCACGCTCAGGCGCTGATTTCCTCAACCGATTTGCCGCGTTTTGCCGCAAAATATTCAGGGGCGGCAATTGATTGCAGACCTTTCATGGTCGAACGCACTACGTTAATCGGGTTGGTTGAACCGGTGCATTTGGCCAACACGTTCTGCACGCCGGCACATTCGAATACCGCCCGCATGGCGCCGCCAGCGATAATGCCGGTGCCTTCGGAAGCAGGCTGCATGTACACCTGGGCCGCGCCGTGTCTCGCCGTTACCGCATAGTGCAGGGTATCGCCCTTAAGCGGAACGTTAACCATATTGCGGCGCGCTTTTTCCATCGCCTTCTGTATTGCCACAGGCACTTCACGCGCCTTGCCGCGCCCGAAACCGACCTTGCCGTTGCCGTCACCGACGACGGTCAGCGCGGTAAAACCGAAAATGCGCCCGCCCTTAACGACCTTGGCTACCCGGTTGACTGCAACGAGTTTTTCCAGTAAATCTTCGTTACCGGTAATTGAATCTGTTAACGCCATATTACTTTTGTCTCCTCGCGATCCGGAACCTGTCCCATAGTTGAGACGGGGACAGGCCTGTTCAGAGCCTCATTAAAATTTCACACCTTGTGCCCTGGCTGCATCCGCCAGCGCTTTTATTCTGCCGTGGAACTTGAACCCGGAACGGTCAAAGGCAACTGTGGAAATACCAGCCTTCAGGGCGCGTTCGGCCACCACCTGGCCTACTATCCCCGCGGCTTCCTTGTTGCCGCCATTGTTAATCCTGCCGCGCACTTCCTTGTCGAGAGTGGAAGCGCTGGCCAGCACTTGCGCGCCACCGGCGGCGATAACCTGCGCATAAATGTGCCGTGGGGTACGGAATACGCACAGGCGACTGACGCCCTGTGCCTTGATGCGCATGCGGGCTTTAACTGCCCTTCTCAATCTTGCCGTCTTCTTTTTCATAACAATCAACCGGGTCAGGCTTTCTTCGCTTCCTTACGCAGGACTTGTTCATCGGCATAGCGCACGCCTTTGCCCTTGTAAGGTTCGGGCGGCCGGTAATTGCGAATATCGGCGGCCACTTGTCCGACTTGCTGCTTGTCTGCGCCCCTGACGATAATCTGTGTCTGGCTGGGGGTCTCGACGGTAACGCCGTCAGGAACGGCCAACTGCACCGGGTGCGAGAAGCCCAGCGCCAGCTCGATGCCAGCAGGCGTCGCTTGCGCCCGGTAGCCCACCCCAACGATTTCAAGCGTGATCTCGAAGCCCTCAGACACGCCGGTGACCATGTTTTGCAATATTGCTCTGGTGGTGCCGGCCAGCGCTCGGGCCGATTTGGAATTATTCCTTGCCGAGAACCTGAGCAACTCACCGTCCTGGTCCATACTCACCAACGCATGGAGCTGATGCGTCAGTGCGCCTTTGCCACCTTTAACCCGAACCTGCGCGCCGCGCACATCAACCTCGACGCCGCCTGGAACTGTTACCGGGTTGTTGGCTATTCTCGACATAACTTATTCCGCCCTACCCTACGCCACAATGCAAATAATCTCGCCGCCAATGCCAAGTTGTCTGGCGCTGCGATCAGTCATGACACCCCTGGAAGTAGAGACGATGGCTGTACCCAGCCCGCCGTATACCCGAGGTAATTTGTTGGTCGGGCTGTAGCGGCGCAGTCCGGGTGAACTTACACGCTTTAACAACTCAATAACCGGCTTGCCTTCAAAATACTTCAACCTGATAGTCAACACCGGCTTCACCTTGTCTTCACTCACACTGTAGTCTTTGATATAACCTTCCTGCTGAAGGATTTCAGCCACCGCGATCTTCAACTTCGATGAAGGCATACCGACTTCCTGCTTCATTCGTTCCTGGCCGTTGCGAACCCGCGTCAGCATGTCCGCGATTTGATCCTGTAAACTCATATCAGTCTTGCTCGTAGCTCTTGCTCATAATGCGCGTCACTCACCAACTCGCCTTGACCAGGCCCGGTATGTCCCCACGCATGGCCGCCTCGCGCAGCTTGTTCCTGCCCAGGCCGAACTTCCGGTAGTAGCCATTCGGCCGACCGGTCTGGCTGCACCGATTCCGCAGCCGCGACGGGCTGGAATCTCTGGGCATCTTGTTCAATTGAATCCTCGCCTCTTTACGCGCTTCCGGCGCTAACGACATGTCTTTGATAATGCGTCTTAATTTGTCCCGTTTCTCAGCATATTTTGCAACCAGTCGCGCCCTTTTCCGCTCCCGGTTTACCATTGATTGCTTTGCCATAACTATTGTGCTCCGTTACCCGCGCAGCGGAAAATTGAAGGACTGCAATAGCGCTTTCGCTTCTTCATCCGTTTTTGCCGATGTCGTGATCGTGACGTCAAGACCACGTAACGTGTCGATTTTGTCATAATCGATTTCGGGGAAAATAATCTGTTCCTTAATGCCCATGCTGTAATTGCCGCGCCCGTCAAATGAACGCGGATTAAGACCGCGAAAATCCCTGATTCTGGGAATTGCAATGCTGATCAGCCGATCCAAAAACTCATACATGCGTTCACGTCGCAGGGTAACCATGCAGCCATTCGGAAAGCCTTTCCTGACCTTGAAGTTGGCCACAGACTTCCTGGCCTTGATCAGGACCGGTTTCTGGCCGGCAATGCGGGCCATATCATCCAGCGCGTGTTCTATCATTTTCTTGTCGGACATGGCCTTGCCCAGCCCCATGTTCAAGGTAATTTTGGTGACCTTCGGCGCCTGCATCACCGATTGGTAGGCGAACCTTTCCATCAGTTGCGGCACAACCGTAGTCCGGTAATGTTCCTGTAATCTGGCCATCAGACGTCAACCACTTCGTTATTGGATTTGAAATAACGCACCTTGCGACCGTCTTCCAGAAAGCGAAAGCCGACACGGTCGGCCCTGCTGGCCACGGAGTTCCACAGCGCCACGTTGGAAATTGCAAACGGCATCTCTTTCTCGATGATCCCGCCTGGCGTTCCGCGCATGGGATTGCCCTTGGTATGGCGTTTGACCATGTTGATATTTTCCACTATCACCCTGTGTTTTTCCCGATCAATTTTCAGTACCACACCGCGCTTGCCCTTATCCTTGCCGGCAATCACAACGACTTCGTCACCTTTGCGTATCCTGTTCATGAGCGGCGCCGCAGCTATAGCACCTCGGGGGCGAGAGAGACTATTTTCATAAAATTCTCGCTCCTGAGTTCACGGGTAACCGGGCCGAAGATCCGGGTGCCGATGGGTTGTAACTGGTTATTGAGCAGCACTGCGGCGTTGCTGTCGAAGCGAATCAGGGAACCATCCGGCCGCCTCACCCCTTTTCTGGTGCGCACCACCACTGCGTTGTAAAGCTCGCCCTTTTTGACCTTGCTTCTGGGAATGGCTTCCTTGACACTGACTTTTATCACATCGCCAATTCCTGCATAACGTCGCTTCGAACCACCCAGGACTTTCACACACAAGAGACGTCGCGCGCCACTGTTGTCTGCGGCGCCCAGTACTGTCTGCATCTGTATCATTGTTCTGCTCCGGACGCTCTCTTCACACGTTCTGGGCTTTGCTGACAACACTGCGCAAGCGCCAGGCCTTGTTCTTCGAAACAGGCCGGGATGCTTCGATAATCACCGTATCGCCTATATTGCACTCGTTGTTTTCATCATGGGCAAGCAACTTGGTGGTGCGCCGGATATATTTGCCGTATAGCGGATGCTTTACGGTACGCTGGATCGTGACCGCAATCGACTTGTCCATCTTGTTGCTCACCACGGTCCCGGTCAGGGACCTGACTGTTTTGGCAGATTCACCCATCTTGTTTCGCCTTCTCGCTTAGTACCGTCTTAATCCTGGCAATTTCCCGGCGCAGCAGCTTGAAGCGACCCGGGTTGCCAAGCTGGCCGGAGCCTTTCTGCATGCGCAGGTTGAACTGCTCGCGCAGCAACTCCACCAGCTGTGCCTGCAGCTCAGCGGGTTTTCTGGTTCTCAGTTCCGCGGCCTTCATCACAAAATCGTCCTGCCCACGAATACGGTCTTGACCGGTAACTTTGCCGCAGCGAGCTTGAATGCGTCTCGCGCCAGCTCTTCCGGCACTCCTTCAATTTCGTACAACATCTTGCCTGGCTGGATCACGGAAACCCAGTACTCGACGTTGCCCTTGCCCTTGCCCTGCCGCACTTCCAGCGGCTTCGTGGTAATGGGCTTGTCAGGAAAAATGCGAATCCAGACCTTGCCGCCGCGCTTGACCTTGCGGGTGATCGTCCTGCGAGCAGCTTCTATTTGACGTGCGGTAATGCGTCCCCGGGTCGTTGCCTTCAAGCCGAATTCACCGAAACTGACCTTGTTGCCGTTGTTGGCCAGCCCGCGGTTCCTGCCCTTGCTCTGCTTCCTGAATTTGGTTCGTTTCGGTTGCAACATCGATTTATGCCCCGCTCACTGGCGCCTCGTCCTCAGTGCGGTCATTGACATTAAACACCTCGCCCTTGAAGATCCAGACCTTCACGCCGATGACGCCATAAGTTGTATTCGAGTTGGCAGTGCCATAATCGATGTCTGCGCGCAAGGTATGCAAGGGCACCCGGCCTTCCCGATACCATTCGGAGCGGGCGATCTCAGCACCGTTCAAACGGCCGCTGACGTTGATTTTTATACCCAGCGCGCCTAGGCGCATGGTATTGGTTACCGCCCGCTTCATGGCGCGCCGGAACATGATCTTGCGTTCAATTTGCTGGGCCACGTTTTCTGCCACCAGATTTGCGTCGAGCTCGGGCTTCCTGATTTCCTGCACGCTGACCTTGGCCCTGACGCCCATCATGCTGGAAACTTCCTGGCTCAGACGTTCGATGTCTTCGCCTTTCTTACCAATAACAATACCCGGTCTGGCGCTGTGGATGATCACCTTGATTTCATTGGGCGGGCGCTCAATCTGGATCCGGCTGACCGAAGCATTGGCCAGCTTTTTTCTCAAAAATTCACGCACCTTCAGGTCTGTATTCAAATATTCGGCATAGTGTTTGGTATCGGCATACCAGGTTGATGTCCAATCCTTGATGATACCGATACGTATTCCCGTCGGATGTACTTTCTGTCCCATGGCGTATTACTCTGTCGTCTCTGTGACCGTGATATTCAGGTGGCAGGTGCGTTTGAAAATCCGGTCGGCGCGCCCCCTGGCCCGGGTACGCAAGCGCTTGTGCTTGGCCCCCTGGTCCACGGTGATGGCGCTGATTTTCAGCTCGTCTATATCGGCGGCGTCGTTGTGCTCGGCGTTTGCCATCGCCGATTCCAGTACTTTTTTGACGATACCGGCAGCCTTTTTGTTGCTGTAAGTCAGAATGTTTATGGCGCGATCCACCGGCAGCCCACGCACCTGGTCGGCAACCAGCCGCACTTTCTGTGGCGCCATACGCACATATTTAAGACATGCAGTTGTCATATCACACTCTTACTTCGAAGTCTTTTTGTCTGCGGCATGACCGCGGAAGGTGCGGGTCATAGCAAACTCGCCCAATTTGTGCCCGACCATGTTCTCGGTAATAAACACCGGCACATGGTCGCGGCCGTTATGCACCGACATGGTCAAGCCGACCATATCCGGTATGATCATGGACCTTCTCGACCAGGTCTTGATCGGGCGCTTGTCATTATTCTGACGTGCGGCTTCGACCTTTCTCAGCAAGTGATGGTCTATGAACGGGCCTTTTTTAATCGAACGCGGCATCAGTTTTTCCGTTTACGAATAATCATGTTGTCGGTGCGCTTGTTCTTCCTGGTTTTATAACCTTTGGTCGGATAACCCCAGGGGGTGGATGGATGACGCCCACCAGAGGAACGCCCCTCGCCACCGCCATGCGGATGATCGACCGGATTCATGGCAACCCCACGCACCGTAGGCCGAACCCCGCGCCAGCGCTTGGCGCCGGCCTTGCCCAGTTTTTGCAACGAGTGTTCGACGTTGCTCACCTCACCGATGGTGGCCCGGCAATCCAGCGGCGCCTTTCTCATTTCACCCGAACGCAAGCGCAGGGTCGCATAAGCGCCTTCGCGCGCCACCAGTTGCACACTGGCGCCGGCGCTACGCGCCAGCTGCGCGCCCTTGCCCGGCTTGAACTCCACGCAATGGACGATCGTGCCTACGGGAATGTTGCGCAACGCCAGGCAATTCCCAGGCGCAATCTCGGCGCGTGTCCCGGACATCAAACGGGCGCCGGCCTTGACGCCGGCCGGGGCAATGATATAGCGGCGCTCGCCGTCCTCGTAACATAGCAAGGCTATGTGGGCGGTACGATTCGGATCGTATTCGATCCGCTCCACCCGGGCCTGTATCCCATCCTTGTCCCGCTTGAAATCAATAATGCGGTAGCGCTGTTTGGCGCCGCCGCCCCTATGTCTTACGGTAATCCTGCCGCGATTGTTGCGACCCGCATTCTGTCCCTGTTTTTCCACCAGCGGGTTGTGCGGACTGCCTTTGTGCAAGTCCGGACTGACTACCTTCACCATGCCCCGGCGACCGGGCGAGGTTGGTTTTGGTTTAATCAAGGGCATCTTTCAGACTCCTCAGGCGCCGCCGAAATCAATATCAAAGCCGGGCTTCAGCTTCACGTAGGCCTTCTTCCAATCCGGACGTTTGCCCGGGGCGCGTCGGAACATCTTATTCTTGCCACGCACATTCAGTACTTGCACCGATTCAACCTCAACCTCAAACATTTTCTCCACCGCTTGCCTGATCTCGGGCTTGCTCGCGTCGCGCACAACCTTAAACACGAACTGGCGGCGCTGGTCGGCGGCAGTTGTGCTTTTTTCCGTCACCCGCGGCGCCAGCAACACTTTCATTAACTTCTCGTCATTCATCGTCAGCTCCTCCCGGTTCTGCTTCAGGCGTCGCCACCTCCGTTCCTTTCGGTTCTGCCTCAGGCGTCGCTACCGCTGCATCCGGCGCCTTATCTACGGCGCTCCGACACAACCACTGCTCCACCTGTGCCAACGCACCCGCAGTGATCAATACCCGGTCAAAGCCAATCAACGAATAGGGATCAATCTCCTGGGTATTGATAACGGCTACGCGCGTCAGGTTACGCGTCGCAAGGCGCAACTCGTCGCTGATGGTGTCGGTAATAATCAACACTTCCTCAAGCCCAAGCCCTGCCAGCAACTGCAACGCGGCCTTTGTCTTCGTCTCACCGACAATCAACTGATCAATACACAACAACCGTTCCTGGCGCACCAACTCTGAGAAAATGGAGCGCAGCGCGCCGCGATACATCTTCTTATTTATTTTTCTGGCAAACGTGCGCTCATTATTCGGGAACGTCACGCCCCCGCCACGCCACAACGGCCCGCGGGTGGTGCCGGCGCGTGCGCGGCCCAAGCCTTTCTGACGCCAGGGCTTTTTACCGCCGCCGCGCACTGCGGCGCGGTTTTTCAAGGACCGGGATGCAGACCTGCCCGTTGACAGGTAAGAGGTCAATACCTGATGCACCAATGCCTCGTTGTACTCCGCGGCAAACACATCGTCGGCCACCGTGACCTGTCCCGTCTGTTTATTCCCCGCTTTATGCAGCGCCAATTCCACAGTATATCTCCAGGGTTCAGCTCGACTTCAACGCCGGGCGGATGATCAGCGTTCCGCCGGCCGCGCCCGGGACGGAACCCTTGACCAGCACCAGATTCCGCTCTGCATCAACCTTGATAACTTCAAGGTTTTGCGCTGTTTGTGTTACGTTACCCATGTGTCCGGCCATTTTCTTGCCCCGGAAAACACGCCCGGGGGACTGATTCTGGCCTATCGAGCCGGGCGCCCGATGGGCGCGGGAATTACCATGACTGTTACGCTGGCCGCTGAAATTATGCCGTTTTATGGCGCCGGCAAAACCTTTTCCAATGGTCTTGCCGCTCACGTCCACCTTCTGTCCGGCCGCAAAAATGCTTACCGTAATTTCCGAACCTGCTGCCAGATCACCGAACTCGTTGCCATCGAGCCGAAACTCATGCAGCCCCTCGGCAGCCTCGACGCCAACCCGGGCCAATGTCCCCGCCAGCGGTCTGTTGATCAGGTTGCGCCGCTTGCTACCGTAAGCGACCTGCACCGCGCTGTACCCGCGCTGCTCCGCAGTGGCCAAGGCGGTAACCCGGTTGGGGATGGCTTCAATCACCGTCACCGGCACGGACTGACCGGCGTCGGTGAAGACCCGGGACATACCTCGCTTTTTGCCCACAATGCCGATTGCCATAGTCTCGCCCCGTTGCCGATCCGCGCCGATCAACTCAGTTTTATCTGGACGTCCACACCGGCGGCCAGATCCAGCCTCATCAATGCATCAACCGTCTTGTCGGTAGGGTTGATGATGTCCACCAGGCGCTTGTGTGTCCTGATTTCGTATTGATCTCTGGCATCCTTGTTGACGTGGGGAGAGATCAGTACCGTGTAGCGTTCTTTTTTAGTCGGCAGTGGAATCGGCCCCTTCACCTGGGCGCCGGTACGGCGCGCAGTCTCGACGATTTCCCGAGTCGACTGATCAATCAGCCGGTGGTCGAACGCTTTCAACCTTATTCTTATAACCTGTTGTTGTGCCATTACTTTATCGCTCTCTGCCCGGGATTATCAGGATGCCGATTTTTTCGTGATTTCATCCGAGATGCCGGAGGGAACCGGCGTATATCTGGAGAATTCCATCGTGTAAGTGGCGCGCCCCTGGGTGGCAGACCGCAACGCAGTGGCATAGCCGAACATCTGCTCAAGCGGAACTTGCGCCTTGATGATAGTGCCGGCGGGCGAACTGACTGTCTCCGACAACATGGCCCGACGCCGGCTCAGATCACCGGTCACTGAACCCAAGTAGTCTTCCGGCGTCACTACCTCCACCTCCATAAGCGGCTCCAGCAATACCGGGGCAGCCCGGCCGGCGCCGTCCTTAAAGCCCATGGAGCCGGCTATTTTGAAGGCCATTTCGCTTGAGTCAACTTCATGGTAGGAACCGTCATACAAGGTAACTTTCACGTCCACCACCGGGTAACCGGCTATCACGCCGTTCTCCATCTGCTCCCGTATGCCCTTGTCCACGGCCGGGATAAAGTCCTTAGGCACTGCGCCGCCGACAATCTTGTTGATAAATTCATAACCGTGACCAGGCTCCTGCGGTTCGATTTTCAGTATCACGTGACCGTACTGGCCACGACCACCGCTTTGGCGCACAAACCTGCCTTCCGCCTTTGCTACCGGCTTGCGTATGGTTTCCCGGTAAGCCACCTGGGGCTTGCCCACATTGGCGTCAACCTTGAACTCCCGTTTCAACCGGTCGACGATGATTTCCAGGTGCAACTCACCCATGCCGGAAATGATGGTCTGCCCGGATTCATCGTCGGTATGCACCTTGAACGAGGGGTCCTCCTGGGCCAGCTTGCCCAGCGCCAGACCCATTTTCTCCTGGTCGGGGCGGGTTTTCGGCTCGACGGCAATGGAGATGACGGGTTCGGGAAATTCCATTCGCTCTAAAATAATGGAGTCATTCGCCGGACACAGGGTATCACCGGTCGTGACATCCTTAAGGCCCACTGCCGCGGCGATATCACCCGCGCGTACTTCTTTTATTTCTTCGCGCGAGTTGGCGTGCATCTGCAAAATGCGTCCGATGCGTTCTTTCTTGCCTTTTACCGAGTTCAGGATCGTATCACCGGATTTCAATACGCCGGAGTAAACCCGGAAAAAGGTCAAAGACCCGACAAACGGGTCGGTGGCTATCTTGAAGGCCAACGCGGCGAACGGTTCGGTATCGGACGATTGCCGGGTAATTTCGGTCTCGGCGCCATTTGCTCGCATGCCTTTTACCGCAGGCACGTCAACCGGCGCGGGCAGATAGTCGATGACCGCATCGAGCATGCTCTGCACACCCTTGTTCTTGAATGCAGAACCGCACAGCACCGGCACTATCTCGTTGGCCAGGGTTCTGGCCCTGAGGCCGCGTCTAATCTCTGCTTCCGTCAAATCACCTTCTTCCAGGTACTGTTCCATCAATGTATCATCAGCTTCTGCGGCGGCTTCCACCAGCTGCTCACGGGCTTGCCTACAGGCATCCGCCAGCTCGGCCGGAAGGTCTTTTTCGGCAAAGGTCATACCCTTGTTCTGGTCGTCCCAGCAAATCGCCTTGAGGCGGATCAGGTCAACAACGCCGCGGAATTTGTCCTCCGCGCCAATCGGCAGCTGCAGCGGCACCGGCGCGCTGCCCAGCCGTTCCCGGATCTGGTTCACCACCCTGGCGAAATCTGCCCCGGAGCGATCCATCTTGTTGACGAAGGCCAGTCTTGGCACCTGGTATTTGTTGGCCTGACGCCATACTGTTTCTGATTGCGGCTCGACCCCACCGACGGCGCAAAATACCGCGCAAGCGCTATCCAGCACCCGCAGAGAGCGCTCCACCTCAATGGTAAAGTCCACATGCCCGGGGGTGTCGATGATATTGATGCGATGTTCCGGATATTGACCGGCCATACCTTTCCAGAAACAGGTGGTCGCAGCGGAAGTGATGGTGATGCCACGTTCCTGCTCCTGTTCCATCCAGTCCATGGTTGCGGCGCCGTCGTGCACCTCGCCAATCTTGTGGGAAACGCCGGTGTAATACAGAATACGCTCTGTGGTAGTCGTCTTGCCTGCGTCAATATGGGCCATAATGCCGATATTACGATAACGCTCAATGGGTGTACTGCGCGGCATGACTGAATAACTCCTTCCTTAGTTCCTACCAGCGGTAATGGGAAAAAGCCTTGTTGGCTTCGGCCATTCTGTGGGTGTCTTCTTTCTTCTTGATGGCAGTTCCCTTGTTATCCGAGGCGTCCATGATTTCCCCTGCCAGCCGCATGCCCATGCTCTTCTCGCCGCGCTTCTTGGAGGCATCCACCAGCCAGCGCATCGCCAGGGTCACACTGCGTTCGGCGCGCACTTCTATGGGTATCTGGTAGGTAGCGCCGCCGACACGCCTCGATTTTACCTCGACAACGGGTTTTACGTTATCCAGGGCTTGTATGAATATCTCCAGAGAATCCGCCTTCTTTTTGGCGCTGATCTGGTCCAGGGCGCCGTAAACGATTCTTTCGGCAATGGACTTCTTGCCGCTGCGCATGACCATGTTGATAAATTTCGCCAGCACCGTGTTGTGGTATTTCGGGTCCGGCAAAATCTCCCTTTTTTCGGCTTCTCTTCTTCTGGACATGACGCTGGTCTCTGTTCCTGTTACGACTTGGGCTTCTTGGCGCCGTACTTGGAACGACGCTGACGCCGCTCAGCCACACCTGAGGTATCCAGTGTGCCCCTGACCGTGTGGTAACGCACGCCCGGTAGATCTTTCACCCTGCCGCCACGAATAAGGATGACCGAATGTTCCTGCAGGTTATGCCCCTCGCCACCGATATAGGTGGTTACCTCATAACCATTGGTCAGGCGCACCCGGGCCACCTTACGCAGGGCGGAGTTGGGCTTTTTCGGCGTCGTGGTATATACGCGGGTACACACCCCGCGCTTCTGCGGACAACTGTCCAGCGCCGGAACGTTGCTCTTTACTCGCTGCCGTTTTCTCGGCTTGCGCACCAGTTGACTAATTGTAGTCATAGCACCTTGGTCTGTGTAAGTGGTTATCAACCCTGTTGCATAAGTGGTTAGCAGCGCTACAGGGGGAACGCCGCGAGGCGCTTTTCCAAATAAAAAAACAACCGCAATAACGGTCGTTTTCTGGCGCCTCAAAGGCAGGTCGGACACCCGTCCCCGGCAACTTCCCAAAAAGAAGCGGGAGTATAATTCCCTTTTTATCAGGATGTCAAGAAGAAAATCACATAAAAAATTGCTACCAGAGAAAAATCACAACAAAAATGAAAGCCATTATCCCGTCCAGCCCAGGCCGGCGCTGACGCAGTTGATGGAAAGCAGCAGCGCTATCAGGTCTGATTGTTTGCCTTCTGCACGAAAGCGCTTGAGCAATTCGACCTGGGCCAGGCCCACCTGTTTGAGGATGTCGCCGCGGCGTTCAAGTTTCCGGCTGAAGCGGGGGAAACGCTCGCACAGGGTCGTCTCGCCGGTAATCAGCAGCACCTGTTCGATGGAGCGTTCATATTCGCTGGTGATCCGGGTCTGGAACTGCTCCCCGGTTGCCTCCCGTGCAGACAGGCCGGCATAGCCGCGCATGACCTCGAGGTCCACAAAAGCCAGGGCTTTTTCCACTTCGTCAATGACCAGCCGGAACAACGGCCAGTTTGCATACATGTCGCGCAACAGCGCCACGCTTTCCGGCCCGCGCACCCTCACGAAATTCTGCACTGCGCTGCCCAGTCCGTACCAGGTCGGAACGTGATGACGATTCTGCGTCCAAGCGAACACCCAGGGAATGGCGCGCAGGTCGTCCAGCGTGCCGGCGCCGAAACGCCGAGCCGGGCGCGAGCCGATACGCAGTTTGCCAAGTTCCTGTACCGGGCTGGCCGCATGGTAGTAATCCACCAGACCGGTTGCCTCCACCAGGCGCCGGTACGCCGTGTAAGCCAGGCTGGACAGGGCCTCTAAGGCCTGTTCAAATTCCGGTTCCGGCGCCGACTGCTGCGTGCGTATTGAATTAAGGGTGTGTTCCATGACACTGGCCGCCAGCAGCTCCAGTTCGTACTGCGCGGTACCGTGGTTGGCAAACCGGGAGGACACAACTTCACCCTGCTCGGTAATACGCAATTTACCGTTTACGGTGCCCGCCGGTTGCGCGGCAATGGCCGCGCCGGTGGGGGCGCCGCCGCGGCTGACCGAGCCGCCGCGCCCGTGAAAGAAGACAATCGGCGTCTTGCACTTGACGCCGACCCGGGTCAGCGCCAGCTGCGCCCGGCTCAGCTCAAAATTG
This sequence comes from Gammaproteobacteria bacterium, assembly GCA_026709915.1. Classification (GTDB taxonomy): domain Bacteria; phylum Pseudomonadota; class Gammaproteobacteria; order Eutrophobiales; family Eutrophobiaceae; genus JAAXHV01. The sequence goes on along the minus strand of JAPORZ010000116.1, from coordinate 8,851 downwards.
GCCGTAAGAAAGCCGCCGTCCTTATTGGAATCCGAATAACCGATCATGACTTCCTGGATGCCGCCCTGCTCTCTCAAACTGCGCCGCACTACCGGGGTCTGCAACAAGGTGTGCATGATGCGCGGCGCGGCGCGCAGGTCTGCGATGGTCTCGAACAGCGGTATCACCGGCAGGGGAGAACTTTCCACCCCCTGGCTGTCGATAAATACGCCGGTATATTTGGCCAGCAGATACACGCCCAGCACATCGGCCACCGAGCGGGTCATGCTCAGGATGAAGCCGCCTATGGCATCCCGATCCAGGGTCTGGCGGGTCTCTGCCAGCAGCTGGAACAAGCCGAATGTTGAGGCGCTGTGCCGGTCACTGAAAGAAAAGTGTAGCGGCTGCTCAAATGGCGTAGCCAGTTCTGCCTGTATCCATTCCAGCCAGTCGCCGGAATTTGCCTCAGGTGGGGTTCCCTGCTGGTGACGCTGGCGCCAGATATCCTGCAACGTGCCGGTGATAATCGTGGAATTTTGCCTGAGGTCCAGGCGCGCGCTACAGAACCGGAAGGACTCGGCCTGACGCCGCAGCGGCGTGACGTGGGCCTGTGCGAGCTGCCCGCAGTCTGCCTGTTGCAAACCCAGTTCCAGTGTTGTCAAATCCTGGATAAAGCGGTCGGCAGAATCGTAGGCAAAGCTGCTGAGAGTGCTTTTCTTTTCAGTATTCCTTATTTTTTCCTGCAGGCAAAAGACAAACTGACGGAAGATCTCGCCGGGGTTGCGTTGTTCCAGTTTTTTTCTGCGCCCGCTTGCATCCAGCAAGCTGTCCAGGTGTTGCAAAAAGGTCTTGGCAGGGCTTATTGCATGAATGGAAACGCTGAGTTTGAGAAACAATTCTTCCAACCGGATATGGTAATGCTGCAATATGGCCTGTCTGTTCATGAGCAGGGCTTCACGAGTCACGGCATTGCTCACGAAGGGATTGCCGTCCCGGTCGCCGCCTATCCAGGTGCCAAAGCGGAACAGCGGCGGCACCGTGAAGGTGGCGCCGGGATAGTGGCCGGCCAGGGCCAGGTCCAGCCGTTCCAGGGTCTCCGGCACGCGCCGATACAGGGTTTGTTCAAAGAAATGCAGGCCCCACCTGATTTCCTGCTGCACGGAAGGCTTTTCCAGGCGTAGCTCACCGGTCAACCAGAGCAGGTCGATCTCGTTGCGCAGTTGTTGCTCCAGGGACTCGCGTTCGCGCGGAGTCCAGCGCGTGGCTTCCAGACGATACAGGATAACGTAGATGCGCCGGTGGATCTGCAATACGGTGACCCGCTTCGCTTCGGTGGGATGCGCGGTGATGGTGGGCGTGACTTGCACATTATTCAGCAAATCCTGGACTTCCCGGTGGGATAGACCCAGCTCTGCGGCCTGTGCGATGACGTTGGCGAAGGTGCCGGAAACAGGCTCCAAGCCCTGGCTGCTTTCCGTAACCCGGCGGCGACGCATGGCGGTATTTTCCTCAGCGACATTGAGCAGTTGAAACCAGATACCCCAGGCTTGCAGGCCGGCCTGTAACAACTCGTTGTCATCCCTGGGCAGGGGTTGTCTGCCGTCAAAAACCGGCAGCACCTCGGGTTTTCTCTGGCTGATAACCTGGCGCAACTGCTGCGCCAGCAGTGCTATGAGGTTGCCGGCGTAGCTGGCTGCCGCGGAGTCCATGGCGGCGGCTGATAACTGTTGTGGGAAATCAAAGGAGGACATTGTTACAGGCCGGGAAGATTGCCTTGCTTCCGTGTTGGTTTACAAGCCCTGCCCGCGCCGTCCGTTTGCCTCCTTGTAGCCGGATAGCGGCCAATCTCCCGGCTGACAACATGCCGGCGCGGCCTCCGGCCGACAACGCGCACGCCAGGAAAACCTCAGGCAACGCGATCGCGCGGGGCCTCACCCTTGAAAAATGCTTGCAGGTTGTCAACCACCCGCATGCCCATGGCGACCCGGGTTTCTCTGGAGGCGCTGCCAAGGTGCGGCAGCAACACCACGTTCTGCATGGACAGAAGTTGCTCCGGCACTGCCGGCTCGCCTTCATATACGTCCAGACCGGCGCCGGCAATGACACCTTGATCCAGCGCCTCAATCAAGGCCGCCTGGTCGATGACATCACCGCGCGCGCTGTTGATCAGGAATGCGCCGGGCTTCATCAGCGCCAGACGTTCGGCGTTGAGCAAATGCCAGGTTTCCTTGCCGCCGGGACAGTGCAACGAGACAAAGTCCGCCTCTTGCAGCACCTCATCAATGGAGGCGCGCGCCTGCGCCTGTAAGGCGTTGACCACCTCGTCCGGTGGCGGATAAGGGTCGGTAAAGATAATCTTCATGCCGAAACCGTGGAATGCCCGTTGCGCCATGGCCCGGGCGATGCGGCCCATCCCGATCAAGCCCAGAGTCTTGCCGGTGACCTTGGCGCCCATCATGTGGGTCGGCCGCCAGCCGCGCCATTCCTTGTTACGCACATGCCGTTCGCCCTCCCCGGCGCGCCGCGCCGTCATCAGCAACAGGGTCATGGCAAGATCGGCAGTGCAGTCGGTCAGCACCTGCGGGGTATTGGTCACTACCAGACCACGGGATTTTGCCGCCTCCAGGTCGATGTGGTTAAAACCGACGCCATAACTGCCGATAATGCGCGCGTGCAGGTTGTCCACAGACAACACCTCGGCGCTGACGTTATCGGATACGGTGGGGCAGAACGCATCCGCGCCTTGCAGCGCCGCCTGCATTTGCACAGCCGTCAGGGGCGTATCCGTCTTGTTCAACTGTACGTCGAAGAGTTCCTGCATCCGGCCTTCGACTTCTTCCGGCCATTTACGGCTGACTATTACTTTGGGTCTGTTCATAACCATTTCCCTAATTCATACATTTACAATGACGCCAGCGCGGCCTTGACCGTACTGCCAAACTCGGACGGCCTGGGCACAATGGTGACGCCGCATTCCTGCAGAATTTCCACCTTTTCCGCGGCGCTCTCGCCGAACGCGGAAATAATGGCGCCGGCGTGTCCCATGCGTTTACCCTTGGGCGCGGTCAGCCCGGCGATGTATCCGATCACAGGCTTGCTCATATTATCACGGTAAAACTCCGCGGCCTCGGCCTCCTGCGGCCCGCCGATCTCGCCTATCATTACTACGGCATCAGTTTCCGGATCCTGTTCAAACCGTGTCAAATGGTCTTTGAACGAGCTGCCGTTAATGGGGTCGCCGCCAATACCAACACTGGTAGATACGCCGATACCCTCGGCCTTCATCTGTGAGGCTGCTTCGTAGCCCAGGGTGCCAGAGCGGCCGATCACCCCTACCCTGCCAGGGATATAAATATGACCCGGCATGATGCCCAGCATCGCCTTGCCGGGGCTGATGGTGCCGGCGCAGTTGGGTCCGGTCAGCACCATTTTATCTTCCACACGGTAGCGGCGCATGTAGCGTTTTACCCGAATCATGTCGTGTGCGGGGATGCCGTCGGTGATACACACACAGTATTTTATGCCGGCGTCGGCCGCTTCCATAATGCCATCTGCGGCAAACGGCGGCGGAATGAAGATGATGCTGCTGTCGGCGCCGGTCTCGGTCACCGCGTCTTTCACCGTGTCGAACACCGGCCGCTCCAGGTGAGTGACGCCACCCTTGCCCGGGGTGACGCCGCCAACGATGTTGGTGCCGTAATTGATCATGTCTCGGGAATGAAACGTCCCGATCTGGCCGGTAAAGCCCTGCACGATGACTTTCGAGTTTTTGTTTATCAGGATTGCCATTATTGTGCTCCCTGGTTGCGCTCATAGTCCTGCCAGGCAGCGACCGCATTGTCTGCGGCCTCCTGCAAGGTGTCCGCCATGATGATGGGCAACTCGCTGTTGCGCAATATCTCCTTGCCCTCCTCCACATTGGTGCCGGACAGCCTGACGATGAAGGGCAGGTTGACCTCTATCTTGCTTACCGCCTGCACGATGCCTTCTGCCACCCAGTCGCAACGGTTGATGCCGGCAAAAATATTCACCAGTATCGCCCTGACGTTCCTGTCGCTGAGCACCAGGTTAATGGCCTTTGCCACGCGTTCCGGCGAAGCGCCACCGCCAATGTCCAGGAAGTTGGCCGGCTCGCCGCCGGCGTGCTTGATCATGTCCATGGTCGCCATGGCCAGACCGGCGCCGTTGATGATGCAGCCGATATTGCCTTCCAGCCCCACGTAACTGAGGCCACGGTCGGCGGCCTTCATTTCGCGTGGGTCCTCCTGGGATTTATCGCGCAATTCGGAAATGTTCGGGCGCCGGAACAGGGCGTTGTCATCAAACCCCATTTTCGCATCCAGCGCCACCAGATGGTTATCTGCGGTCACTACCAGCGGGTTGATCTCCACCATGGTGGCATCGAGATCGCGAAACGCGCGGTAGCAGCCCAGCAAGGTGGTAATGGCCTGACTGATCAAGGCCTTGTCGATGCCCAGTTTGAAGGCGATCTCGCGCGCTTGGAACGGTTGCATGCCCACCGCCGGCTCAACCACGACGCGAATCAGCGATTCCGGCCGTTCGTGGGCAATTTCCTCAATCTCTACACCGCCTTCCGACGAGGCCACCACGGCAATCCGTTCCTTCTGCCGGTCCAGTACGAAGCCGATGTAATACTCGTTGGCGATGTCACTGGCTTCTTCCACGTACAACCGGTGGATGATCTTGCCGGCGCTGCCGGTCTGGTTGGTGATCAAGCGGCGCCCCAGCAGTTCGTCGGCAGCCTGCCAGATCTGCTCATCGTCCTGACAGAACCTGATGCCGCCGGCCTTGCCGCGGCCGCCCGAGTGGATCTGTGCCTTGACGACCCAGGCGTCACCACCGATTTCATGGCAGCGATACACCGCCTGCTCCGGGCTGTATGCCAGACCGCCGCGCGGGATCGGCACACCGAAATCGGACAGTATCTCTTTGGCCTGATATTCGTGAATTTCCATTGGTTGTTACCTCATCGTAAAATGCGCCTGTCGCGCCTGTTAAGCTACTGGATGCCGGCGCCCGCACTTATCAATTCCGCCTGACGCACGATATTTCTTGCCATGCGTTCCGAGGCGGCGTCAATCATCTTGCCGTCCAGTTGTGCCGCGCCCTTGCCCTGTTGGGCGGCTTCCCGCAAGGCTTCCAGTACCCGACGGGCGCGGGTAACCTCTGCCTCCGGCGGGGACATGATCTCGTTGGCCAATGCGATCTGGTTGGGGTGTATCGCCCATTTGCCTTCATACCCCAGCGCCGCCACGCGCCGGGCCGCGGCGCGGTAACCCTCGGCGTCATTGAAGTCACCAAACGGCCCGTCAATCGCGCGCAGACCGCAGGCCCGACAGGCTGTTACCATGTTCACCAGGGCGCTGTGCCACTGGTCGCCCAGGGCGCCGTCGCACTGGTAGTCGGGATTCAGCCCGCCGATGTTCACGGTACGCGCACGCATGCTGGCGGCGTAGTCTGCCACGCCGAAGTGCAAGGCTTCGAGACGCGGGGAGGATTGTGCGATGGCCATGACGTTGGCACCGCCCAGCGCGGTTTCAATCAGGCACTCTATGCCGATTTTCTTTTCCAGCCCCATAGCCTCTTCAATCTGCGTCAACAGGCAGTCCACCATATATATGTCGGCAGCCGTGCCGGCCTTAGGAATGAGTACGGTGTCGAGCCGCGGCCCGGCCTGTTCGACGATGTCCACCACATCCCGGTACATGTAATGGGTGTCCAGGCCATTAATGCGCACTGACATGGTTTTGCCCTGCCAGTCGATATCGTTCAGAGCCTCGATGATGTTCTTGCGGGCCTGGGGCTTATCATCGGGGATGACTGCGTCCTCACAATCCAGAAAGATGTAATCCGCGGCGCAGCCGGCGGCCTTCTCGAACATGCCGGGGTTGGAGCCGGGCACCGCCAGTTCGCTGCGCTGCAAGCGGGTGGGCGCCGACGGGTACCGGGTAAAACTCATCAGAACCGCGCCTGACGGGTGCTGCGCAGGTATTCCTGGGCGGCTGCCACGCCGCTACCGAGTTCAATATTGATACCCAGATCTTTCATGGACATCTCGGCCGCGTTCAACGGGGTCAGTACCATCACCTCGTTCAAATCACCCAGATGGCCAATGCGGAATGCCTGCCCGGCGATCTTGCCGAGGCTGATGGACAGGGCTACATTGTAGTACCGGTAGCTGTGGCGCGCGACCTCATTGCCGTCGAAGCCTGCCGGCATCCACACTGCGCTGACTGTATCGGAATACCAGTTCTCATCCTTCGCAACCAGGGACAGGCCCCAGGCCGCCACCGCCTTACGCACTGCGATGGCCAAGCGGGTATGACGGGCAAACACATTCTCCAGCCCTTCCTCCAGCAGCATATTGACTGCTTCTCGCAACCCCCGAAGATAGATGGTATTGGGGGTATAGGGGAAATAGCCGTTGTCATTTGCGGCAATCATGTCGTCGAACGAGAAATAGGTGCGCGGCAGGGTCGCATCGGCACGGGCGGCCAGGGCTTTTTCACTGACGCCGAGGATACCGAGCCCGGTGGGTAGCATAAAACCTTTCTGTGAGCCGGATACCGCCAGGTCCACACCCCACTCATCCATGCGGAAGTCCAGGCTGGCCAGAGAACTCACCGCATCCACGTACAGCAGGGCCGGGTGGTCGGCTTCGTCCAGGGCTTTGCGCACGCCGGCAATGTCGCTCCTGACCCCGGTTGCCGTTTCATTATGCGTAGCAAATACCGCCTTAATCTCCTTGTTGGTATCAGCCTTGAGAATCTCGGCATAGCGCGTCACCGGCACACCTTCACCCCAATCCATCTCGATGGCGTTCACATCCAGGCCATGGCGCCGGCACATATCCACCCACAACTGGCTGAACTGGCCGAAGTGCGACATCAGTACCTTGTCACCTGCTGACAGGGTATTGCTGATAGCGGCCTCCCAGGCGCCAGTGCCGGATGAGGGAAAGATGAAAACCCGCCCCGTTTCGGTCTTGAAGATCTGTTTCAGGTCGTTGAACAACGGCAAGGTAAACTCAGGGAAATCCGCCGCGCGCATATCCTCCTGCTCTATTGCCATGGCATTTCGAATGCGCTGGGGCACAAGCGTGGGACCGGGTATGTGTAAAAAATTTCGACCGGGCATAGTCACTCTCCAGGTATCGGTATAAAAAAGCCGCCGGGTTTGACGGCGCACGAGGCGTTCGCTGAGGATATCAGGGACAGGTTCAAGGTAAGAAATGCCACATTCCACAAGGTCATCCCATAACACCGCCACCCGACAAACCGCGTTGTCGTTCAATACGGGATTTCCAGGGCATCACCCTCGGTAAGATCACGGGCCGGCGCTGCCTTGCCAGCTCCATGAGGTGGTCAGCTTATATCAGCGTGGCCTTTTATGCAACCGTTATTTTTATTTACCTTAAAACTTAATAAATTCATGCAAATTTCACTTTTTTATTTCATTTTTTAATTAAAACTCGTATAATAACCGGGAGATGAAGGCGAATACTCTGTTTATGTTCAAAAGACTCATTAAAAAACCACTGGAATCACGCAAGAGCTTTTTTCTCTTTGGCCCCAGAGGTACCGGCAAAACCACCTGGTTAAAACACCATCTGCCTGAGGCGCTGTTCATCAACCTGCTTCAGTCCGAATTCTATAATCGCCTGTCTGCGAACCCGGGATACCTCAGGGAGCTAATCCCTCCCGGTCACGCGGAACGGGTGATTATCGACGAAGTACAGCGTATCCCAGCGCTGCTGAACGAAGTACATGATCTGATCGAATCAAGCAAGCTGAACTTTGTGCTGACCGGTTCAAGTGCACGAGCGTTACGGCGCAAAGGGGTCAACCTGCTGGCCGGCCGCGCCCTGACGTATTTCATGCACCCATTGACGGTAATGGAACAGCAAGACGCATTCGATCTGCGCAACTCCATACAACTCGGACACCTGCCGGCCCGGTTCAGCGAGGGTAATCCTGGCAAATATCTCAAGGACTATGTGCAGACCTACCTCAGGGAAGAAGTCATGCAAGAAGGACTCACACGTAACATCGGCCATTTTTCCCGGTTTTTGGAGGTAGCCAGTTTCTCCCAGGGAGCCATCGTCAATATCAGCAACACCGCACGCGAGGCACAGGTTGCGCGGCCGGTTGCCGAGAACTATTTCTCCATACTGGAAGACTTGCTGTTAGCCATGCGCCTGCCGGTATTCAGCCGCAAGGCAAAACGGCAGCTCACCACACACAGGAAATTTTATTTTTTCGATGCCGGCGTGTTCCGGGCGATCCGGCCCAGCGGTCCGCTGGACTCTGATGCCGAACTGGACGGCCCCGCATTGGAGACACTGGTGTTGCAGGAGCTAAGGGCGCTGAATGATTATCTCGGCTGTGAATATGGGATATATTACTGGCGCACGCGCACCAACCTGGAAATCGACTTTGTCCTGTACGGCCCGTGCGGGCTGCTGGCCATTGAGGTGAAACGCTCACCACAAGTCCAGTTCAAACAAACGCGAGCATTGCGGGAATTCAAAAAAGATTATCCCCCCGCCCGTTGTTACCTGTTCTACGGCGGGACCGTCCCCCAGCACCTTGAAGATATCACCGTCCTGCCCATCGACTACGCCCTGAAAAATCTCGGGCAGGTACTGACCAGCGATAAGTGAAGAAACAAGTTTGCCTTGGCGGAAGCCGGTGTCAAAATCCTATGAAAACGACTATCCAGGGGGAAACACTTTTTCTACCTTGCCTCCACTTTGATAGATATGAGAAGCCGGCGGCATTATTGTTTTGACAGGATTAGGGCAAGATCATACTTTTTGATATAAAGAGAGGGTTTTTTATTCCAAAAAGAT
>JAPORZ010000247.1 GCA_026709915.1 Gammaproteobacteria bacterium | reverse complement strand
GCAAAACCATATCAGGTCAGGCAACTGCTACAATTGATAGAAACCCACAATCTCCGTCCGGAGTAAGTCAAATGAAAGACTACCACATCAACATTTTTTACAGTGAGCAGGACCAAGGCTATATCGCTGATATTCCAGACCTGCATGCCTGTTCTGCTTTTGGAGAAATACCGGCCCGAGCGTTGGCAGAAGTATTGGAAGCAAAAGCAAGCTGGTTGGAAGCAGCAAAGTCTAATGGAAAGCGGATTCCACTGCCTGAATACCTGCCAGTTTGGGATAATGACGCTAAAAACACCGCTGAGCGTAGCAACTTGGGGTGCGCCAACTGACGGCTTGGCCGCACAACCCCTACCACATAACGGAGCGGCTTTCGGGCACCCCCTGATGGTACAGCCGTCTCAGGAATTTTCCGGTGGGTTCGCCGATTATGAGGGTTTAGCCCGCATATCTCACCAAGTGATGCGAAGATCGCGCCGGATTTTTTGCGCCTGCGGGTGCCTGCGAACGAAAGCATAGTGGTTCTCTGGTTGAGTGAGCATGTGCCCGCAGGCGCAAAAAAGACCAGCGAGGGCGCATCAAGCGCAGTGTGTTATATCGGAAGAGCTGAAGTATTGCTATAACTTATTGATAGTAATAATGTTTCATAAGACAACAAGCGACTTGGTGAGATATGCGGGTTAGAGGTGCATTATTGTATTAACGATAGCATAACAGTATGATCGCTGTCATTGACAGCAACTGATGGTAATGATCATGGCAAGTCTGACAATACGAAATTTGCCGGATGATGTGCATCGCGCCTTACGAGTCAAGGCTGCTCGAAACGGGAACAGCACAGAAGCCGAGGCGCGCGCTATTCTGAAACAGGGCAGCCTGGAAAATAAGCTGTTGCCATTGTTTATCAGGCATGTCTTGCCTTTCGACATTGCCGCGACGCAGGCTTATGCCGACGTCATGTCACGGGCCAGGATAGCTGGCAAGGCTCAACCCAAACCGCTATATCTCCGCGGCCTGCAGGTCGGCGTGATAGGACGAACGCACCATGGGGGCGCTGGCGACATTGGTGAAGCCTAGCTGTCTGGCATAGTCGCCCAGTTCGTCGAACTCGGACGGTTCCACAAATCTTTCTACTTGCAGGTGGTAGCGGCTTGGTTGCAGGTACTGACCCAGGGTGAGCATGTCGCAGTCGTGGTCTCTGAGATCGCGTAATACCTGTTTTACGTCGTTCAGTTCTTCCCCCAGGCCCAGCATGAGTCCGGATTTTGTCGGGATGTCAGCGTGTTGCGCCTTAAACCTGCGAATCAATTCCAATGACCAGCGATAGTCGGCGCCCGGTCTGGCCTTGCGGTACAGGGCCGGTGTCGTCTCCAGGTTGTGGTTAAACACATCAGGTGGCGCCTCGCCCAGGCGTTCCAGCGCGCTGTCCATGCGGCGACGGAAGTCCGGGGTCAGTATTTCGATACGGGTGGCCGGGGCCGCCCGGCGCACTGCCCGGATACAATCCCTGAAGTGCCCGGCCCCGCCGTCTTTCAGGTCATCTCGATCAACGGAAGTGATGACCACGTATTTCAGATCCATCAATTTGACCGCGTCGGCCAGGTGTGCCGGTTCATTTTCATCCAGGGGTTGGGGGCGGCCATGGGCAACGTCACAGAACGGGCAACGCCGGGTGCAGGTGTCGCCCATGATCATGAAGGTGGCGGTGCCGCGTGCAAAGCACTCACCCAGGTTAGGGCAGGAGGCCTCTTCACACACGGTATGCAGGGCACGTTCCCGCAATAGCCGTTTCAGTTCAAATACTTTGGGATCGGTCGGCGCTTTGGCTCTGATCCACCGAGGTTTTCTCGGCGCCTTGCCTGCCATCGGTACAACCTTGATCGGTATACGCGCGGTTTTGAATTTGCCGCGTCGTTCTTCCTTGGTCAGATTTTGAAGTGCTGCTGTATTCATCTTTTCAGGCATGAAGCATTGCTTGTTCTTTCTTGCAGTATGCAATTACGCGCGTCTCGCTGCCATGCTTCTGCTTGCATTCGGGATGGTAACTGTTCCACCTGATTGATCGGGCAGAGTGAGTTATTCAGGGTCATTATCAGATCTGGCGGTTTGTTGACGATTGGCACTTTCAGAACTGTTCTCGAGCAGGGCCTGTCCGCTGCCTCGAAAATCAATATCAGGTTTGATTGCTTGTGGCTTGAAGGTGACCCGGTAGTGATAGGCCGAAACATCCGTGGCGGTCAGTTGCTCAGCGAAGTAGGTGACATTATCAGATAGTCCAAGAAAGTGTTTTTTATATTGTTCCGGGCTGACTTTACAGGTGACTTCCAACTGCGCGCCCTGGCCACCCCGCCCACCCTGATCGTCAATGGCGCAACGTCCTTCAATGGTCAGGATATAGGTGTCGGTGATCCCGTTGTAGAAGATCACGCGTCGGTTAATTTCAAAGTTATCTGCAGCTTTGGACAGGTTGTGTGATGCGATGTTGGCATCAGTACAACCAGCGAGTACCAGAGTGGCAAGTAGCAGGGTTGTCAGGGTTTTCATGGTTTTTTTGTCCCGCTAAAGGTGATTTTATGTAAGGATGCCTTTACGCCATTACAGAAACTTCAATCAGGCAGCAAGCCGATAGTTTTCAGGATCCGTGCCATCTATGCGAATGGGGGCTTTACGGTGAACGCCAAGCTTGCACTTATCACTGATTTCCGTTGGATCTACCTCGTCCAGATCCAATTTTATGAGTGCACATACACGGATAAGCGCTTCGGCAGCCCCGTCCAACTCATGCTCACCGAGTTCCCAGCGTGAAACAGTCAGCCGCTCACGATGAACCAGCTCTCCTAATTCTGCTTGAGTCATCCCCATTTCAGTGCGCAGGTATCTGAGTTCCGCCCCAGTGAGAGCGCCATCCGATATTACGATCCGGAAAGCAATTAATTTGTGCAGGTTATTGATGTTGGGAATCAGGATGGTTGGTTCCCCCGCGTCGTCTCGTACCCGCAACCCCTCGATCCATACATCGGGCAAGCCAGATTCTGTATAATGATACATTTGTGTTTTCATGGCTGATCTTCCCACATAACTGTAATGACCTTGACAGCTGGTTTATCCGGGTTGGGAATAATGACGAGACAAATTTCGCGATGGCCTGAATTGGGGGGCTTGCCGCATATCTTGTACTTGCAATAACCTGGCCGAGAAGATGTCTCGGGTTCATCATCAATATGACCATGAACCAGAATATGCACTACATCAGAGATGATTATGCCCCTCTCCTCAATACGTTCTTTTGCGTGTATTGTATAAGCCAGTTCAAAACCAGACGACTTTTGTGAGTAAGCCCGGATGTGCCGTTCTGCTGTTTTAGCTGACCAGCACGGCGATTTTCGCTTCTGCATCTGTCAAAATGATACCTGAATTGCAGAGAAACGCAAGGGGTAGAATTTTCCAGGGGTTCGGTTACACAGGTTCCTTCAAGGCATGGGGCGCAGGTTTGCAAATCGGGTTTTGTCATTGGGAATCTCCACCTCGTCGAATAAAAATTGGCTCAACAGGCAAGGCAGGAATTTTTCCAGGGTTTCAGTAACCGTCAAATTAACGCCCAGGTCCGCCAGTTGTGTTACTTCCAGGCCCGGATAACCGCAGGGATTGATGCGTTGAAAGGGTGACAGGTCCATGCTCACGTTCAAAGCCAGACCATGGTAGCAGCAGCCTTTTCTCACCCGCACACCCAGCGCTGCGATCTTGCGCCCGTCCAGATATACCCCCGGCATCCCCTGCCGGCGTTGCCCTGCCAGCGCCAGGGTGGCGAGGAAGTCAATGACTGCCTGTTCCAGCAGGTTGACGTACTGCTTGATGGAGATACCTAAGCGTTTCAAGTCAAGTAACGGGTAAACCACCAGTTGGCCGGGGCCGTGGTAGGTAACCTGCCCGCCCCGGTCGGTCTTGTGCACCGGAATGGTGCCCGGGTGCAGCAGGTGTTCCGGTTTGCCGGCCAGCCCCAGAGTAAATGCCGGTTCATGTTCCAGGGACCAGATTTCATCGGCGGTGTCCGGGTCGCGCCGGTTGGTGAACGCAACCATAGCGTCGTAGATGCTCTGATACTCCTGCACGCCGAGTTGCCGTATCAAGACACTGTTCATTGAATACTCCGCAGCATAGACAGGATACAGAGCACCTCTAAAAATTGACGAATTTGTGCACAGCGATAGCTGCCCGTAGGGTTGCGTCCACGGATGGACGCAATGAGGGAAACGGAATGTCCCACTTTTTCCGGCACTTTTCCGTTTCCGTCTCTGTTTATGTGCCACGGAGGGCATTTTTAGAGGTCACCTATACTTTGAAAATGCTGTATGATAGTTGCAAAATACGAGCGGGCAAAGTCATTGTATTTGTCCCGTAACCTGAAACCCCATTGTCACAGGAGATACCCATGAAGTCGCCAGTACTGTATGTGTCCTGCGCGGTCATGCTCAGCATATTATCGGCGCCGGCCGTCCAGGCGCAAGCTGAGGCTGCATCCACCGAGGTGATTGAGACCTGTCCCATGCCGGAGCGGCCGTCCATCCCGAACGGGCTGAAGTCCAGCGAAGAGGAAATGATCGAAGCACAGCGCGGCATCAAGGACTATATTGCCAAAGGCGAAGCCGTATTGAAATGTCTGGACGATCTCAGAGCCGGTTGGGGAGAGACTGCCACCGAGGAGCAACTGCAGATCAACCTGCTGTTCTACAACAAGATGGTGGATGAGATGACCTCAACGGGCGAACTGTTTAATTCAGCCGTGCGCGCCTACAAGGGCAGAAACGAATAAGGAGGTAAGGCCGAATAACGCATGAAAGCGCTGGAGATTAACCACCTCAAAAAAACCTACAAGAACGGGTTTGAAGCATTGCAGGGAATTGACCTGGCGGTGGATGAAGGAGATTTCTTTGCATTGCTGGGACCGAATGGCGCCGGGAAGTCCACGACCATCGGCATCATCACCTCGCTGGTAACCAGGACCGCAGGCAGTGTAAAAATCTTCGGACTGGACAGCATAACCCACAGCGCCGAGGTCAAGGCCCGGCTTGGCGTCGTCCCCCAGGAAGTCAACTTCTCTTTGTTTGAAACCTGCTTGAATATTCTGCTGAATCAGGCGGGATACTATGGGATAGACAGGAAAACAGCCCTGGGCCGGGCGGAGCGATACCTGCGGCAACTGG
>JAPORZ010000094.1 GCA_026709915.1 Gammaproteobacteria bacterium | reverse complement strand
TGTGCCGTTTGCAGGGGGTTGGGTGATTGGCTGATGGGGCGGCCTACTACCAGGTAGTCGGCGCCGCTGGTGATTGCCTGGCTGGGGGTGAGGGTGCGTTTGTGGTCGTCGTGGCTGCTTTGGGCGGGGCGGATGCCGGGGGTGACGATGAGGAATTTTCGGTGCGGGAACTGGTTGCGCAAGGCGCGAACCGAGCTGCCGGATGCGATCAGACCTTCGCAGCCGGCGTCCAGGGCTTGTTGGGCCCGGTGTAGGACAATACTGTCCGTGTCCGGTCGGGCGTCCCTGGCGGACAGTTCCTGCAGGTCGGCGGCGTCCATGCTCGACAGTACGGTCAGCATCAGCAGGTAGGGTTTCTCATTGGCGCCGCGGCCCAGTTTGGCCGCCCTGACTGTGGCGCTGTTGCCGTGGATGGTCAGCAGTTCCAGTTGGCCGGCAAATTCATTCGGCATGTTTGCCAGGGCCGCTTGTACGGTGCGGTCTATGTCGTTGATCTTCAGGTCCAGGAAGACTTTTCTACCGGCTTCCAGCAAGGCGCTGATGAACGGCCAGCCGGCGCCTAAGAACAGTTGCCAGCCGACCTTGTAGAAGTTGACGACGCCGTCCAGTTGTTCGACCAGACGGTTGGCCTCTTGCGCGCGGTCGAAGTCCAGCGCGACGATGAGTCGGTCTGCCGGGGGGATGTCGGTTTGCTGGGGTTGAGTTGGCATGGGGGCGTCTCGCTGCGGGCATTTTATCATGTTGCGGGGTTGGTGTTCTTCTCAGAAGCCTGCGCGCGCCAAGGAGTGTGACTCAAGGTTGGAGCACGGAGTGACGAACGGGTAGGGCTCCGGCTTGGCCGGGTTGGAGTTTAAGGGGGAGCGGAGAGGCGCTGATGTGACTCTGCCAGGATGCCGTCCTGTTCCAGTTGTCGCAGCACTTGCCCGGGTTTCAGGTCTGCCAGACGAGTGGGTCTGAAAACAGATTCATCTTTGTTTAACGAGAGGACACGGTCGCGTTGGCCGACGGCATGGTTGCGGCGCCAGTCGCTGGGGCCGAACAGGCCGTAGATGGGGATGGAGCCACAGGCCAGTATGTGCATCGGGCCGGAATCGTTGGTGACGGCGCAGCGCGCGTGAGCGGTGAGGGCTGCCAGTTGCAGCAGTGAAAAGGCGCCACTGGCGTCTATTCCGGTGGCCCGGGACAGTTCGGCATTGCTATCGCGGTCATCCGGGCCGCCGGTCCAGAGCGTCAACAACCCGTGCCGTGCCAGCGCCAGCGCCAGTTCGCGAAAATAAGGCCAGCGTTTTTCCGGGCGACCGGGGCTGGCGCCGGCGTGCATGAGCACAAGCCGGCGCGACGCCAGCCCGCGCGCCTGTAACCACTTTGTTACCATGGCCCGGTCTGTTGCAGAGGGATGCAGGCAAGGCGCAACTGCGTCTGTGGCAACGCCGGCGGCTTCGAGCACTTCCAGCATCCTGGCATGAATATGGCTGTGGCCGGTGTAGCGACTGCCGGGGTGCAGGTTGTAGGGAAAGCGCGGGTGGTTGCCAACCCGCTGCGGGATGCCGGACAGCGCACACATCACGCCGCTACGGTCATTCGACTGCAAGTCGTAAACCCGCCAGAACCGTTGTTTACGCAGCCACAACACCGCTGCCAGGGTGGCGCGCCGGCTGCTGCGGGCAAAGGTTTTCAGCTCCAGGCCGGGTTGGGCAGTAAATAATTCACCGTAGGCGGGGCTGGTGAGGAGCACGCAACACTGCGGCGCGTGGTGCTGTACTATGCGCGCCACCAGCCCGGTCGCCATGACCACATCGCCCAACGCGCCAAGTTTGATAATCAGTATGTCCCGGCTCATATTGGATCACCAGGCTACCTCTAAAAATCAGAGGTTCCCACTACAGGCCTGCTCGTACAAGGCCAGGGTCTGGTCCAGCATCTGTTGCAGGGTAAACGTCCGATTGTGGGCGATGTGTGGTTGGGTTTTGAGGAACTCCTGAATTTTTCCAGCCGTTGCGCCCACATTGCCGGGCGGGATCAGACCGTCCGGTTGCAGTTCTTCCAGCACCTCCTGCGCCCCCCCATGAGCGTAGGCCACGACCGGGCGCCCCAGTGACAAGGCTTCCAGTGCGGTCCTGCCGAAGGCTTCGGGAATATGGGCCAGCGACAGCACAACAGCGGAAATCGAGAGCACTTCCCGCAGGTCGTTGCGTGGCCCCAGGAAGCTGATGTCGTGCTGCAGCCCGCGCCTGGCCGTTGCGCGCATCAATTCGCGCAGGAACCCCCGGCGGCGTGGCTCGGCGCCACCCGCAATCAGGCCGTGCACGTTTGTCCCCGCCTGCTTGAGGCGCGCAATAATCTCGATGAAATCCACCGCTCCCTTCCAGCGGGTAATCCTGCCGGGCAGGGTGATAAGCGCTTTCCCGTGCAGCTGCGGATGTGCGCGCTGCCACTGCGCCAGCCATGCCGGCGCGGGCCGGTAGCTGCGGGGGAAACGCTCAGGGTCCACGCCCCGCCAGATGATGGTGATCTTGCCGGGGTCTGTCTCCGGATACTGCGTCAGGATGTAGTCATAAATGTATCTGGAGATGGCGATGACCCGCTGCCCGCGGGTCATAATCGCGCTGTAGCGGCCGGCGCGGTAAGGCCCGTGCACGCTGGTGATGAATACCGGTCGGTTGCCGACCGGCAGGCTGTTCCAGGCCAGGTATGAGACCCAGGCCGGCAGGCGCGAGCTGGCATGGAGGATATCCACGTTTTCCTGCTGCAAGAAGCGCCGCAGGCGGCGTACCAGCAACAGGGTGAGCGGCGATTTTTTTCCTATCGGCCAGGTGTGATGTTGAACGCCGGCGCGCTCAAGTTCAGCCGTCAGGGCGCCGCCGGCTGATATGACCAGCGCCCGCTGACCGCGGCGCGCCAGTTCCACGGCCACCTCCACAGTCCCGCGTTCCACGCCACCGGTCTCCAGCGCCGGCAGAGTTTGCAACACCGTCAACGGCATGAGGTCGCCCTGTCTTGAGATCGCGGTGTGGCTCCGAACATATCAATAGGTACTGGTTATGGGCTGCAATAAACCCCTCTCCAGCAGCAGTCCGGCGCAACGGTTGGCTTCATCCAGCGTGCGCGGCGGCGCCGGCAGCTGCACGCCGGCATCGTGGTCATTGTGTATATGTACGAAGCCCTCTCCCAGCAGTTGCTCGATGGCTCGCTGCACGCGACCGGCAGCTTTCCTCGGCAACGGCAGCAGGCCCACGCGGCAACCTGCCGTCAGCGCCTCGCAGATCATGGACACACTGTCTTCGGTCACCCAGACGTCGCGGGCACGCGCCAGGGCAGCTGCCATCCAGTCGGGCGGGCAGCGTTCCCACGGGGTTACTTCGATGGTATCCGTTGCCAGTTCCAGCAAGGCCCAGGTCAGTGGCGCCGGTGTGCGCGGGGAATTGGACAGGGTCCAGCGTCGGGGCGCGGCGTGCGTCAGCAACAAGCGGATGCGCGCCAGTAGCGTGTCGGTATCCATGCCGTAATGTCGGGACGGGCCGCCGACCAGGATCAGGCCGTGCTCCGGGTCCTGCTCCTGGCCTGCCCGCATGGGGTTGAGGGCGCCGGTGGTGACGATAACGTTATCCCGCGCGGGCGGGTCGTCATGGGCCGGCGCCAGACAGTAGTCGAACCAGCTCACCGGCAGGCTCGGGCGCATCAACACCACGGTCCTGGCCTGGTGGCTGCGGCGCGCGGCCAACAGTGGCAAATGGGTCGCATGACCGGCGCCGACCGCCACTTGCGGCGCCGGCAGGTCGCCGGCCCAACCCAGGGTTCCACTCACACAGGAGGCCAGCGCCTGCCGCAATGGTGGCGCCTTGACCTGATAAACGCGTAGCGCTACACGCCGGCGCAGCGCTTCGATCAGTCCGTTGGTCTGGCTCAGGTGGCCGCGTTTTCCATCACTGAACTGCCACAGGATGACAGGGTTGTTTTCAGCTTGCCGGGCCAGGTTATGCAAAACGGCATCAATAACGCTGCTTCAGCGTGCGTCATTCCTGCCTACGCAGCAATGACGAACTGCCATGAGGCGTTGCTTGAGTCATTACACACCGAACCCGATCAGTCAGTGTCTTCCAGCGTGAATTCGGTTCCGCAGTAGGGGCATTTGGCCGTGCCGGTTTTCCCTATCGGCAGGTACACCCGCGGGTGGGAATTCCACAGACTCATATCGGGCAGCGGGCAATGCAGTGGCAGGTTGCGCCGGCAGATGACGTAATGCTGCCGGTCATTCGGCGTGTTGACCCCTTGCGTACTCATACCGCTTGCGCGACCTCAACAGCCTCTGCCACATAAGTCAGCCACTCCGGGCGCCGCACTTTACGGCCCTGCACCTGATCGAAAAACATGGTTTGCAGCTTGCTGGTGACAGGCCCGCGCCGGCCGTTGCCGATAGTCCGGTTGTCCAGTTCCACCACGGGCGTGACCTCTGCCGCCGAGCCGGTGAAAAAAGCCTCATCGGCGATATAAACCTCGTCCCGAGTCAGGCGTTTTTCCTTTACCTCCAGCCCCAGCTCGCGGGCGAATACCAGGATGGTATCGCGGGTCACTCCTTCCAGAGCGGAGGTCAGGTCCGGGGTGTAGAGCGTGCCGGCGCGCACGATGAAGATGTTCTCCCCGCTGCCCTCGGCGACATAGCCCTCGTTATCCAGCAGCAGCGCCTCGTCGTAACCGCAGTCCAGGGCTTCATGCAGGGCAAGTATCGAATTGATGTAGTGGCCGACCGCCTTGGCCTTGCACATGGAGATGTTGACGTGGTGCCGGGTGAACGACGACGTCCTGATACGAATGCCCTGTTCCAGCCCCTCGGCGCCCAGGTACGCGCCCCATTCCCAGGCGGCAACCGCCACATGCACGCTGAGATTGTTTGCGCGCAGCCCCATTCCCTCAGACCCGTAAAAGCAGATGGGCCGGATGTATGCCTCCGACAAGCCATTCTCCCGCACTACTGTAACGCAGGCTTCATTGATCTCGTCGAAGGCGTAGGGCAGACGCATGCCCAGAATATGCGCAGACGAGAACATGCGCCGCGTGTGGTCATGCAGCCTGAAAATAGCGGCGCCACGCGGCGTTGCATAGGCGCGCATCCCCTCGAACACCCCCACCCCATAATGCAGGGTGTGGGTCAGCACATGCACATTCGCCTCGCGCCAGGGAACCAGCTCCCCATCGAACCAGATGACGCCGTCGCGATCAGCCATTGACAT
>JAPORZ010000251.1 GCA_026709915.1 Gammaproteobacteria bacterium | reverse complement strand
TGCCACGGAGAGCATTTTTAGAGGTTACCACAGGTAACCTCTACAGGTTGGCGAGGATGCTCTCAGCCGAACTGACCTTGAATTCCATGGGCGCTTCGACATAGAGCTGCGTGACCGTGCCATCGTCCACTACCATGGCAAAACGCTGGCCGCGGGCGCCCATACCGAAGCCGGAGACATCCAGTTCCAGGCCCAGCGCCGCCGCGTAAGTGCCGTTGCCGTCGGCCAGCATCAACACCTCATTGCCGGCGCCGGCGCTGTGGCCCCAGGCCTCCATCACAAACATGTCGTTCACCGCCATGCAGGCGATGGTATCCACGCCTTTGGCCTTGATAGCCGCGGCATGTTCGATGAAACCCGGCAAATGTTCCTGGGAACAGGTCGGGGTAAACGCGCCCGGCACTGAAAAGACCACGACCTTCCTGCCCGCGAACAATTCATCAGTGCTGACCGAACCCGGCCCGTCTGCATTGATGACGTGAAAGCGCCCGTCAGGGGCTTTATCTCCAACTTGTATTGTCACTTTGACCTCCAATCAGGGTTGCTGGTTATTGACGCCGATCATTATAACAGGGAATAATAGCCGGAATCTTGCCCAAAATTCCAAGCGTGCAATTTGACTACGACATTCACAACAGCAACAGCCCCGCAGCAGGTCCAGGCGTTGGTCAGGGATGATATGCAGGCGGTAAATGCGCTGATACAGGAAAAACTGCATTCCGAAATCGGCTTGATCGACCAACTGGGCCACTACATCGTCAACAGTGGCGGCAAGCGCCTGCGGCCGGCGCTGGTGTTGCTCAGCGCCAGATGTTTTGGTCATTGCGGCAACCTGCATATCCTGCTGGCGGCGGTGGTCGAATTCATCCATACCGCCACGCTGCTGCACGACGATGTGGTCGATGCCTCCAAACTGCGCCGCGGCAAGGCGACCGCCAATCAGCGCTGGGGCAACGAAGCCAGCGTGCTGGTCGGCGATTTTCTCTATTCCTGCGCCTTCCGCATGATGGTCGAGGCCGGCAATATGCGCGTCATGGACATCATGGCGGAGGCTACCCAAACCATTGCCGAGGGCGAGGTGTTGCAACTCACCAACCGCCACGACCCGGACACTACGGAACAGCGCTACCTGCAGGTCATCAGCAATAAAACGGCCAAGCTGTTCGAGGCCGCGGCTCGGGTCGGCGCGGTGGTTGCCGGCCAGAACCGGGACACCGAGCAGGCGCTGGCCGCTTACGGCAGACGCCTGGGCGTTGCCTACCAGCTCATCGACGATGTGCTGGACTACGACGCACCGAGCGCCGTGCTGGGGAAAAACATCGGCGATGATTTGGCCGAAGGCAAACCCACCCTGCCGCTGCTGTATGCCCTGTGGCATTGCCCGGAACAGCAGGCAACGTTGCTCAAAAATGCCATCACCCGGGGCAGCCTGGAGAATCTGGAACAGGTACGCGCCGCCATTACGGCAACCGGCGCCCTCGAGTACACGCGTAATCTGGCGCAGCAGGAAGCCGAACACGCCCGCAACGCCCTCGCCGGCCTGCCCCGCTCCGACTACCTCGATGCCCTGCACACTCTGGCCCGCTTTGCAGTGGAAAGGCGGTATTGATCCGCATGTTTTGTGTTATAATCGGGCGTCAAAATCCAGCGCGGGGTGTAGCTCAGCCTGGTAGAGCACTGCCTTCGGGAGGCAGGGGCCGGAGGTTCAAATCCTCTCACCCCGACCAGTACAGGGAACCTAAAAATGCCCTCCGTGGCATTTTCAAAGGTTCCTTTTCGTTAATTTATGGAGGTTTCCAACCATGCGCCTGGCAGAAGAAGTTGTACTGTTGTTGCTGAACGAGCAGAGTGGCTACCTTGAGCAGGTTGCCGGCTGGAACTTGTCATGTGTGCTCGCCGGATCGGTACTGGCTGACCTTGCCCTTGAGCTGCGCATAGATACCGACCTCGAATCACTCTGGTTGGTAAATTCCGCGCCGCTGGATGATGATATCCTTGACGCGGCGCTGGCAGCTATCGTCGCGGATGACAAGCGTCGGCCAACTCAATACTGGGTCGAAAAGATAGCCGAAAATGCCGACGAAATGCTGGAACAGGTGTTCAATCGGCTGCAGGCAAGAGGCATCCTGGAGCATTCCGATGGCGGCTATTGGTCTTTTGCGCGCAAATCCACGGCGGCCGACGGTCAGGCTGCTGAAAATGAATCGCGCGCAACCGTGCGCCAGCGCATTCTCGATACGGTGCTCGGTGATGACATACCTGACCCCCGTGACGCCATCATCATCGGCCTTGTGCACAGTTGTGACGCCTTTCGCTTTCTGTTGGAGACGGAAAGTTTTGTGAGCGTGGGCGAACGCATCGAGATGCTCACCAAATTGGACCTCATTGGCCAATCTGTGGCTGCTGCCGTTGCCACCACCTCGATTCGACGCCCGGTCGCCAAGGCGACCAAACCTGTCCCCGGGGTGAACCTGCGCAAGATGCTGCTGGCGCCGGAAAGTCGGCTGGGTAACAGCGCGCGCGCGCTGGCGCGCCTGTACCACGACAACGGGCCGGTCTTCTCATTAAAAAACCCGCTGACCGGGAAAGGTCTGATCGTCCTGGCCGGAAATGATGTCAATATCTGGGTCAACCGCTCGGCGCGCCTGAACCTGTCCAGCAAAGGCTTCATTGCCGACATGGAAACCCTGTTCGGCGCCGTCAGAAGCCTGACCGGCATGGACGGCGCCGAACACTTTCGGATGCGCAAGGCACAACGTCTGGCCTCCAACACCACACGCTACAGTGAACGTCTGGACGAGATGTATACGGACATTCGCGCGGTGTTGCGAACCTGGCAGGAAGGCGGTGAGTACTGCGCCATGGATGCTTGTTCAAAACTTATGTTCAGTCAGGTATCGAAAATGATAGGCAGCGTCGATCTGTCCGATCTGATGCCGGATTACATGGACTACAAGAATCGCGCGATGCTCACCCATGTGGAAAAGGTCTTGCCAAAATTCATGCTCAAAACCCCGCGCATGAAAGCGATTCGGCGCCGCATAGACAATATCTATGAGACACTGAAAAATTCCCATACACCGGCGCAACGTCAGGATTACCCCCGCGACGCGATCGATGATCTGCTGAGCCTGCATGAAAGTGATCCGCAATTTTTTCCGGAGACCGACATCAAGGCTGGAATGGTATTTGCCCTGCTGCCGACCCTGTATCAGGTGAATTCCATCACTTTTGCCTTGTATTCAATGTTATCCAACCCTGATTTGTACCGGCGCGTGCGCGCCGAGGCCGAAGCGCTGTTCGGGGGGGAGAAGGATCCGTCCCATGAGGCATTCAGCAAAGAGGCCATAGACGTAACCCACCGGCTGTTGCTGGAGAGTTCCCGTATGTATCCCATAGTGCCGGTGCTGCTGCGAGACGTTGTCAACAGTTTTACGATGAGTGGCTACGAAATACCCGCCGGCACCCGCGTGATAGTGGCGACGACTGCGACGCACTATCTCGAGGAAAACTACCCTGACCCGCTCGAATTTGATATTGACAGGTATCTGCCCGGGCGCGAGGAGCACAAGAAACCCGGCGCCTATGCCGCGTTCGGCCTGGGCACCCACATCTGTCCCGGCCAGAAAATGGTGCTGTATCAACTGGCTGTCACCCTGCTAATGATCGCTCATTACTTCGATCTTGAGATGACGCCGACCGACTACCGGCTGGAAATGAAATTTTTTCCTGTCAGCACGCCGGCCAAGTCTTTCCGCTTCCGCGTCAAGTCCAGACAGGCGGCGCTCGGCACAGTCGGCAACGCGGCCTGAAATAACAGGCGCCGCTAATTTTCAGAGGTTCCCTTGAGGGAACCTCTATAAATGCCCTCCGTGGCATTCATAGAGACGGAAATGAAAAAGTGTGATTTTTCATTTCCTTCATTTTCAAGCATTTACGTGCTTAAAAATGGCGGCATATCCATAATGCTGCACGGCCACCTCTAATTTTTAGAGGTGGCATTAATTCAACCGGAGGCTCCTTAATCATGGAAATCGTACTGGTGTTATTTCTTATCGGCGCCGTGGTCTTCAACTATGTCCACGAGCTCGGTCACCTGTGGGTGGCGAAGATGGTCAATATCGGTGTTGACAAGGCCTACCTTGGGGTGGGCCCGATCTTCCACCAGGTGCAGGGGCGCGGCAATACCCAGTGGTTGTACGGCTACCTGCCCGTGGCCAGCGTACACTTCAATACCGCTTCCTACCAGGCGGCGGCGCCATTTCGGCGGCTGTTGGCAGCCTCTGGTGGGCCGCTGGCGAACTTTGCCGCGACCTTTCTGCTGCTTGCTCTTGCCTATGTATTTTACCCGGCATCCCCACCGCCGGTGCTGACGGTGGCGGACAGCAATGGGGTTGCCGCGGTCGCCGGACTGCAGAGCGGCGACCGTATTACCCATGTTGACGGCAAGCAGACACGCGACTGGCAGGCCGTTGGCGACGCCGTGCTGGGACGCATCAACGACACCGGTGTCGTGCAGCTCAGCGTGTTGCGCGGCGACACTGCACTGGACTATGAAATTCCCATTGAAAACTGGCAATACCGCCAGGCCTGGGTGGACATGTTTGATGCATTAGGAGTGCTTCCGCAGCAGCCTGAGAGCGCGCCGCCCGGCAACCCCGTCGGCGGCGTCGCCAGGGCTATGGTGGATACCGTGAAATTCGGTTTCTCCACAGCCGAGGCCGGTTTCAAGATGGTGTTCGGCAGCATGAGCATTGCCAACTTTGTCGGCGGACTGCAACTGACGCAACTGGGGCTGCATGAAGATGGCCTGAATTTTGGCGACTATCTCAAGTTAATGGCCTTGTTTTCACTGTGTTTCGGCATCATCAATATGCTGCCCGGCCCGGTGGTGGATGGGTTGCAAATGCTCACCTCCGCAGGCGAATGGATAGCCGGACGGGCGCTGCCCGCAATAGCTGAAAAACCGGTTTTCTTCATCGGGGTCGTGCTTGCGTTCGGGCCGCTGCCGCTTTGTTTCATCCATGATCTGATACGCTTTACCTGACGCGCGGGCCGCGCCCACAGGTTATGGCCACCTCTAAAAATTAGAGGTGGCCGTGCAGCATAGGGATATGCTGCCATTTTTAGTCACGTAAGTGACTGAAAATGAAGGAAATGAAAAATCACACTTTTTCATTTCCGTCTCTAAACCTTCATGATCAGAGCGCTGCACACCCCGCCGGTATGTAACTGAGAAA
>JAPORZ010000131.1 GCA_026709915.1 Gammaproteobacteria bacterium | reverse complement strand
CTCAACTACGCAGCACGCGCCCGGTAACGGCATCGCGAATGACGCTGGGTCTGGGGTCTCCACCGACGTTGCCAGGCAGATAATAATCCACGCGCCGACCAAAATACGCCCTGGCGCGTCGTGTGCTGCGGGCCGGTCGGCAGCGGGATGGGTTGGCGCTGGTGGAAACCAGCGGCCCAACCCGCTCACACAGTTGCCGCACGAGCGGATGTGCCGACACTCGCACTGCCAGAGTATCGTGTTGACCGGTAAGCCAGCCAGGCGTGTCGGGATACGCCGGCAGCAGCCAGGTGACCGGGCCCGGCCAGGAAGCGATGATCTGGTCCGGTGCCGGAACCTGCAGGAAATTTACCAGCGCTGCCAACTGCTCCACAGCGGCGGCAACTATGATCAACCCCTTGTCCACCGGCCGCTGTTTCAGCCGTAACAGCTGCTGCACTGCTTCCCCATTCCAGGGGTCGCAACCCAAACCCAGCACCGCTTCGGTGGGATAGACGATAACGCCGCCTTCTTGCAGGACGTCCAGCGCCTTGTGAATTTGCCAGCTGTTCAATATGGCCTGATAGCTGGGGTCAGAGTTGTTCCTGCAAGGCCGCATCTTTGGCCTGCACCGAGCGGCTCATCTGCGCGCGTTCGGCGCTGATGGCGCCGGCCAGTGCGCGGTCCTGCAAGGCCAGAATTTGCGCGGCCAGGTAGGCGGCGTTTTTGGCGCCGGCCTTGCCGATGGCGACGGTCCCGACCGGTATGCCGCCCGGCATCTGCACCGTTGACAGCAGCGAGTCCATGCCGTTCAGCGGCCCGGCATCCAAGGGTACGCCGATGACCGGCCTGGTAGTGGTTGCCGCCACCGCGCCGGCCAGGTGCGCGGCCAGGCCGGCGGCGGCAATAAACACCTGGCAGCCGCGCGCCTCGGCATCCTTGATGTAGGTCTTGGTAGCTTCGGGGGTACGGTGCGCAGAGGTGATCTTCACCTCTCTGGCAATGGCAAAACTGTCCAGCACCTCAATGGTGGAACGCATTACCGGCAGGTCGGAATCCGAACCCATTAAAATTGCAACAAACGGTTTGTTTTCAGTCATCGTTACTTCTCATGTTATTTGCGGCGGCGACGTCCTGCCGGGGCGGCGGCGATCAGGTCTTTGCACTCCTGCAGGGTCAAGTCCTCAGGCGCCTTGTCCTTAGGAATTTTGACATTCTTCTTGCCCTCCTTGATATACGGTCCGTAACGTCCGTTGAGAATGGCAATGCCCTCATTTTCAAACACCTTGATGTACTTGTTCGCGTCTGCCGCCTTTTTCTCGCGCACCAGCTCCAGCGCCCGCGCCAGGTCTATCGTGTACGGGTCATCCCCATCCTGCAGGGAGGCATACTTGTTGTCATAGCGCACATAAGGGCCGAAGCGACCGATATTCACGCTAATCTGCTCGCCCGCTTCGGAAACACCCAGTTCCCTGGGCAGGTTGAACAGTTCCAGCGCTTCCTCCAGCCCGATAGTATCCATGCGCTGCTCGGAACGCAGGCTGGCAAACTTCGGCTTGTCCTCATCGTCCCGTGTGCCTACCTGCACATAAGGCCCATAGCGCCCCATGCGCACGGTAACCGGGCGGCCGCTGGCCGGATCATTACCCAGCACGCGCGCGCTGACCGCCTCACTGCGGCTCACCCCGCCTTCCTTGTCTTTCACTCTGGCAGCAAACGGCTCCCAGAAATCTCGCATCAACGGCACCCATTCCTTCTCCCCGCGGGACACGGCATCGAGGTCATCTTCCAGTCTGGCGGTAAAGTTGTAATCGACGTAACTGTCGAAATGCTCGGTGAGAAACTTGTTGACGACGCGCCCCACATCGGTGGGTTGGAAACGTTTTTTTTCCATTTCCACGTATTCCCGGTTACGCAGGGTGGAAATAATGGCGGCATAAGTCGAAGGCCGGCCGATGCCGTATTCTTCCAGAGTCTTCACCAGGGTTGCCTCGGAATAGCGCGGCGGCGGTTCGGTAAAATGCTGTTCGGGTCGTATTTGCAGCAATGCAACCACATCATCGGTCGTCATAGCGGGCAAGGTTCTATCAGTGGCGTTATCCGTCTGCCCCTGCTTGCGGTCGTCTTCACCCTCCGTGTACAGCGCCATAAAGCCTTTTTTGACTACGGTGGAACCATTCGCCCGGAACAAGTTACCGGCGCCGCACTTCAGATCCACCGCGACCGTGTCGATAACGGCATGGGCCATCTGGCTGGCCAGCGCCCGCTTCCAGATCAACTCGTACAAGCGGAACTGATCCTTGCTCAGCTTCGACCGCAGGTCCTGCGGCACGCGTTGCACGGAGGTCGGGCGTATGGCTTCATGGGCCTCCTGCGCGTTTTTTGATTTGGTGCGGTAGCGACGGGGCTTCTCCGGCAGGTATTCTGCGCCATATCTGGTCTCGATAAAGCGGCGCATCTCGTTGATTGCTTCCGTTGCCAGGTTGACCGAGTCAGTCCTCATGTACGTGATCAGGCCCACTTCGCCGGAACCGATGTCAATGCCTTCGTATAACTGTTGTGCAATACGCATGGCATGTTGCGCAGTAAAGCCCAGTTTCCTGACGGCCTCCTGTTGCAATGTGGAGGTGATGAACGGCGGGGCCGGGTTGCGCTTGCGCTGCTTGCGCGCCACCGCGTGCACGCGCAGCGCGCCGCGGCAAGCAGCCGGGTCAAAGTCCCCCGCAGTTTCCCCCGCCATGCCAGGCTTGACCCCGGTGGCCACGACTTCCTTGAGTTGCGCCGCGGCATTGTGTTCCAGCGCGCCGGTCACCGCCTGCGCACGCGCTTCATCGGTAATGCTGAATTGCTCGATTTTCTCGTCATCAAAACGGCTCAGCCGGGCGGGAAACTGTGTCCCTGAGACCGTCAGGTCCGCCTCCACCGTCCAGTACTCGCGGGTCTGGAACTGCTCAATCTCCTCTTCACGCTCGACGATCAAGCGCAGGGCAGGGCTTTGCACCCGCCCGGCAGACAGCCCGCGCCGGATCTTCTTCCATAACAGCGGGGACAGGTTGAACCCGACCAGGTAGTCCAGGGCGCGGCGCGCCTGCTGGGCGTTGATTAAGTCCCAGGATAATTCTCCGGGGTTGCCCAGCGCTTTCAACACCGCCTGCTTGGTGACTTCATGGAACACCACGCGCTTGACCTCCTTGCGTTGCAGCGCATCCCGCTCCCTGAGCAACTCGTACAGGTGCCAGGAGATGGCCTCGCCCTCGCGGTCAGGGTCAGTGGCCAGATACAGCACATCGGATTTCTTCAAGGCCCGCGCGATCGCATCCACGGAACGGGCGTTTCTGTCGATAATTTCATAGCGCATGGCAAAGTCCTGTTCCGGATTTACCGCACCGGTTTTCGGCAACAGGTCGCGCACATGCCCGTTGGATGCCAACACCTTGTAACCACTACCCAGGTAGCGTTCTAAGGTTCTGGCTTTTGCAGGAGATTCAACGATAACTAATGCTGATGTCATTTTTTTCACACTTTATTGTAGTTTCACCGCCCGACGCGCATGTACGAGCCCGGCGCCACTGCCGTGATCAACCCGTCCAGCTCCAGGGTCAGCAGTTTGCCCATAATATCCTCGATCCCGTTGCCGGTCATGTTTACTATCTCATCCAGGCTGGTCGGCTCATAGCCTATATTATCAAGCAGCACTTTTTCCTGTTCGTCAAGTGCAATGTTGTGTTCAGTTTGCACGGTCGCCACCGACGCCGCCTTTTCAACCTGCCGGAACTGACCCAGGACGGCCAGAATATCATCGACATTTTCCACCAGCGCGGCCCCGGCGCGCAACAGGCTGTGACAGCCCTGCTTCATGGGATTCCTGATCGAGCCGGGCACGGCCAGCACTTCGCGGTTCTGCTCCAGCGCATGTCTGGCTGTGATCAACGACCCACTGTTGCGGGTTGCTTCAACCACCAGCGTAGCGGCGCTGAGGCCGCTGATAATACGGTTGCGACGCGGAAAATTACCAGGATACGGGCGCCAGTTGAGCGGGAACTCGGATATCAGCGCGCCGCGTTCACAGACCGCCTCGGCCAGCCCGGCATTGGCGCGCGGGTAAATACAGTCCAGGCCGCTGCCCAGCACCGCAACCGTGCAACCACTCCGCGCCAGCGCGCCGCGGTGTGCTTCCGTATCTATGCCATGCGCCAGACCACTGGTTACCGTAATTCCCTCCTGTGCCAGCGCCTCGGCAAAATACCGGGCATCCTTGCGGCCGTCAATAGTGGGCTTGCGACTCCCGACCAGGGCCACCTGGCAGGTGGCAATAACCCCGGGGTCGCCGCGCACAAACAAAGCCGGCGGCGGCGCGGGTATCTGTTTCAATAAGGTCGGGTAGCGATCGTGGTCGAACGGGACGAAGTGATAACCTGCCTGCTGCAGGCGCGCCATGTCACTGTTAATTGCTTTGGCATCGGGTTTTTGCAGAGCTGCCAGCGCCGCGTCCGGCAGGTGCGTGCGGTTGATTAACCCGGCCCTTGCTGCCTCCAGCACTGCCGGCGCAGCGCCGAAGTTCTCCAACAATGGGAACAGGTTATAGTCGGTCGCGACCGCCGCATGCAGCAGCGCCAGCCAGTCATACAGATGGGTATCTTGAGAGAGCCCTTCCATGAACATGAGAATGAATAGATGTTGTTTTACGGATACTGTCGGCGGCTGCGCCCCTGGGATTTCTGTTAAGCCGCTGGCGCAGTCCACCTGTTTCGTGGATAATACTACCCGGATTTGCCGTAAACACAAGCGCCCAATGTCAAAATCAGTTCGATGTCGAAATTAACCGTGCTACATTTTCCTGACCCCCGTCTGCGTAAAAAGGCGCGTCCGGTCGCGGCGGTGGACGCAGGGGTCAGACAGCTTGCGGCAGATATGCTGGAAACCATGTACGCGGAGAATGGCATCGGTCTGGCCGCCACGCAGGTGAACGTGCAACAACGGGTGGTGGTGATGGACTTGTCCAAACAAAGAAATGAACCGTTGATCCTGATCAACCCGGAAGTCACACAAGCAACCGGCACGGAGGAAATGGAAGAAGGCTGCCTGTCGGTGCCCGGCTATACCGATCTGGTGCAACGCGCAGAACAGATCACCTACCGTTACCTTGATGCGGACGGCGCCGCAATCAAGGCCGCAGCCGAGGGCTTGCGCGCGGTCTGCATTCAGCACGAAATCGACCACCTTGACGGCAAGCTGTTTATTGATTATCTGTCCCCGATTAAACGGCAGCGCGTGCGTAAAAAAATCGAGAAACAGAA
>JAPORZ010000022.1 GCA_026709915.1 Gammaproteobacteria bacterium | reverse complement strand
AAAAATTAGAGGTGGCCGTGCAGCATTATGGATATGCTGCCATTTTTAAGCACGTCAGTGCTTGAAAATGACGGAAATGAAAAATCGCACTTTTTCATTTCCGTCTCTAAAAATGCCACGGAGGGCATTTTTAGAGGTTACCTTAACATCCACACGCCTGACTATCACTCCGATGATACATCCGGGTTGGACTTGCGCCAAGCATGGCTTATATTAGCAGGTTAATTCATTTTCGGGCAAGTCAATGTGGATACGATACGGATTCGGGGCGCCAGGACCCATAACCTGAAGAATATCAACCTGGATTTCCCCCGGGACCGGATGATTGTGATCACCGGTTTGTCCGGTTCGGGCAAGTCATCTCTGGCGTTCGACACCATTTACGCGGACGGACAGCGGCGCTATGTGGAATCGCTGTCCGCCTACGCCAGACAGTTCCTGTCCATGATGGAAAAGCCGGATGTGGACCATATCGAGGGGCTGTCCCCGGCTATCAGCATCGAACAGAAATCAACCTCGCATAACCCGCGTTCCACGGTCGGCACGATTACTGAAATTTATGACTACCTGCGCCTGCTGTTCGCTCGGGTCGGGGAACCGCGCTGCCCGCAACACCAGACTCCGCTGGCCGCGCAGACCATCAGCCAGATGGTGGACCTGATCCTGGCGCAGCCGGAAGGGCGCCGTTTGATGTTGCTGGCGCCGTTGGTGCAAGGCCGGAAAGGCGAGCATCTGCAGGTGATTGAACGGATTCGGGCCGAAGGCTTCGTGCGCGTGCGCGTCAATGGCAAGGTGCTGGAGTTAGATGAGGTGCCGGCGCTGGAACTGCGTAAAAAACATACCATAGAAGTGGTGGTGGACCGCTTCCGGGTGCGTCCTGACATTGGTTTGCGTCTGGCTGAGTCGCTGGAGACTGCGGTGCGTCTGACGGACGGCCTGGTGTGCGTGGCGCCCATAGAGCAAGACGGGCCGGAAGCTGAGGTTGAGGAACTGGTGTTCTCCACCCGCTTTGCCTGCACCGAGTGCGGCTACAGCCTGAGTGAACTGGAGCCGCGGCTGTTCTCATTTAATAACCCGGTGGGCGCCTGTGCCCGTTGCGATGGTCTGGGGGTTATCCAGTTTTTTGACGCCGACAAGATTATCCAGGATCGCAGCCTGAGTCTGGCAGACGGCGCCATACGCGGCTGGGACCGGCGCAATGCCTATTATTTTCAGCTACTTAAATCACTGGCTAAACATTATGATTTTAATATCGACACACCTTATAGCGAGCTGGGCGAGCGGGTAAAACAGGTCGTCCTGCACGGTAGCGGCGCCGAGAAGATCAGCTTTGAATATCTGCACAGCAAGCGTGGCGTGGTGCGCCGCAGCCACGCCTTCGAGGGCGTTATTCCAAATATGCAACGGCGGTATCGGGAAACCGAGTCCGCGCTGATCCGGGAAGACCTGAACCGCTACCAGAGCAGTCAACCCTGTCCTGATTGTGACGGACAACGCCTGAACGAAGCGGCCCGGCATGTCTATGTCAATAATTTCAGCCTGCCGACCATCACTGCCTTGCCGGTGCTCAAGGCGCGCGATTTTTTTCAGCGTCTGGTCATTCCCGGTCGCCGCGGGGAGATTGCCGTGCGCATTCTGAAGGAAGTTGAAGACCGGTTGCGCTTCCTGGTGAACGTGGGCCTGGATTACCTGACCCTGAACCGTAGCGCCGAGACCCTGTCCGGCGGCGAGGCCCAACGCATCCGTCTGGCCAGCCAGATCGGCGCCGGACTGGTGGGCGTCATGTACGTTCTGGACGAACCCTCCATCGGCTTGCACCAGCGCGACAACAAGCGGCTGTTGTCCACCTTGCAGCAACTGCGCGATCTGGGTAACACGGTGATCGTCGTCGAGCACGATGAAGAAGCCATCAGCGCCGCCGACCACGTTATCGACATGGGGCCGGGCGCCGGCGTGCACGGCGGCGAGGTAGTGGCGCAGGGCAGCCCGGATGAGGTGGCCCGGTGTCACGCGTCACTGACCGGCGACTACCTGTCCGGGCGCAAACGCATCGAGCTGCCGCCGGCGCGTACCCGCCCCGACCCGGAGCAGATCATCGTCCTTAACGGCGCCACCGGCAACAACCTGAAATCGGTGCAACTGGAGCTGCCGCTGGGCCTGATGACCTGCGTCACGGGTGTTTCCGGTTCCGGCAAGTCCACCTTGATCAATGACACCTTGTACCGGATTGCCGCCGGCGAGATTAACCGTTCCGCCGTCAGGCCGGCCCCTTACCAGTCCGTCTCCGGCCTGGGGCTTATCGACAAGGTGGTGGATATCGATCAAAGTCCTATCGGCCGCACGCCGCGTTCCAATCCGGCCACCTACACGGGACTGTTCACCCCCATCCGCGACCTGTTTGCAGCCACCCCGGAAGCCCGCACCAGGGGGTACAAGCCGGGCCGTTTCAGCTTCAACGTCAAGGGCGGGCGTTGTGAAGCCTGCCAGGGCGACGGCCTCATCAAGGTGGAGATGCACTTTCTCCCGGATATCTACGTGATGTGCGATCTGTGCAAAGGCAAGCGCTACAATCGGGAGACCCTGCAAGTGCTGTACAAGGGCAAAAATATCCATGAAGTACTGGAAATGACGGTGGAAGAGGCGCGGGAATTCTTCTCCGCCGTGCCCGTCGTGGCGCGCAAACTGCAAACTCTGCTGGATGTGGGCCTGTCCTACATCCGCCTGGGCCAGAATGCCACCACCCTTTCCGGCGGTGAGGCGCAACGGGTAAAACTGTCCCGCGAACTGTCCAAGCGCGACACCGGCCAGACCTTGTATATCCTGGACGAGCCCACCACCGGCCTGCATTTCCATGACGTGAAACAGTTATTGCGGGTGCTGCACCAGTTACGCGATCAAGGCAACACGGTGGTCGTCATAGAACACAATCTGGACGTCATCAAGACCGCCGACTGGATCATCGACCTCGGCCCCGAAGGCGGCGACGGCGGCGGCGAAATCATCGCCACCGGCGCCCCCGAAGACGTTGCCACAAGCCCCCACTCCCACACCGGCCAATACCTGGCGCCACTGCTGGGGCAACATCCCGCGCCGAGCATGGTCGAGGCGGCCGAACAGACGGAAATGTTATAGGCGCTTCTAAAGGCAACCTCTAAAAATGCCCTCCGTGGCATTTTTAGAGACGGAAATGAAAAAGTGTGATTTTTCATTTCCTTCATTTTCAAGCACTTACGTGCTTAAAAATGGCAGCATGTCCCTATGCTGCACGGCCACCTCTAATTTTTAGAGGTGGCCTAAAGTCAGAGGTTTCTATAAACCTTGTTCTTTGCTTATGATGGAAGGTTGTTTTTCAATTAACGCCAAGAGAATGCGCGCTGGTCCTTCCGGATGCTGACGTCCCATCTCCCAATTTTTCAGTGTATTCAGTGATACGTCAATACATTTGGCAAAAGCAGGCTGAGAGAGGCCAGTCTTGTTTCGAATCGTCACAACATCAGGCCTGGACACTTTAACTTCGTGCACGGCGAAGCTGTCACGTTTACCATCCAGGTAATCACCGGCATCCCTGATGCCGTTCATGATTTTATCGAATGCTGTACTCATTTGTGACTCTTGTAACTTGCGATTATCTTTTTTGCACTGATGATCAGGGCGGCTCGTTCGCCAACGGTGAGATTCGTTTTCTCATTCTTGGCAAAAACTGTAAGCAAAAACACAGGGGTATCCTCATCAGCAAAAATAAACACTACGCGCGCTCCGCCGCTCTTGCCACGGCCTGAACGGGCAAGCCGCATTTTACGGATACCTCCTCCAATCGACACGCCCGCTAACGGATTTTTTGCTACAATGTTGACAACTTCGGTCCGTTCAATATCAGATAAAATACCTTTGGCCGCCGAGAGATATGCAGGTGTCTCCACCACTGTCTGCAAACGAGCTCCCATGCAAAGATGATAGGTGTTCTGAGTGCTGAAGTCAATAACACATAGCTTGACATTCGAGCCTTCCGATAATCCTCCGGTGAAAGTTGATGGCAGATGCTGGATTTGGATAGGGCCAAGACGGGCTCAAGCCACCGCCGAAGAAGAACGTCGTCTCACAGAAAAAAGGCGTTGGGGAAATCTGTCCTACGACCTGCAGGGCGTGAAGGGTGCGTCTGTAGCGACCGACCTGAACTTGCAGATATTTGAAAACGACTACATGCCGCAGGCTGTGTCACCGGAGGCATTGGCAGCGAATGAACGCAGCCGACCAGAACAGTTACAAGCCTTGCGTCTGTCAACGCAGGACGGTTTGCCCAGCGTGACGGCCATTCTCACCTTGGGCAAAGATCCGCAATACTGGTTCCCGGGAGCTTATGTTCAATTTGTTCGTTATAACGGTATTGAAGTGACAGATGCCATTGTCGATCACAGGGAAATAAGTGGTGTCTTGCCTGAGCAACTGCTTGAATTGGACAGAGTTCTGAAAACAAATATTTCCCAGGCATTGGACACCAGCGGAGACCTGCACAAGGAAAATCCGGATTATCCCCTTGTCGCGCTGCGAGAACTCGTTCGTAATGCAGTGATTCACAGAAATTATGAAAACTCCAATACACCGGTCAGGATTCACTGGTTTACCGATAATATCCAGATTGTCAGCCCCGGCTCGGTGTATGGCGCTGTCACTCAAGAGAATTTCGGGCAGCCGGGCATTACTGCTTATCGTAATCCCACCATTGCGGAAGCCATGAAAAACCTGGGTTTTATGCAACGCTTCGGGATCGGCATCGCCACGGCAAACAGGGCGCTTGAAGATAACAATAATCCGCCGGTTGAATTTGATGTGCAGGAAAACTTTGTCACAGCAACAGTCAAAAAGCAGCGATGAAGACCATAGCCTTTTTCAATAATAAGGGCGGTGTGGGGAAAACCTCTCTTGTTTATCATTTGGCCTGGATGTTCAGGGAAACCGACAGGCGTGTTATGGCTATCGATTTGGATCCTCAAGCCAATTTGAGCGGGATGTTCCTTGATGAAAGACGTTTGGCAGAACTTTGGCAAGGTTTGGAAAAAAAGACGATAGACGGCGATATTGCCCCGTTGTTTGAGGGCACCGGCGATATCGCCAGTGCGCCCCATGTTGAGGAAATTGATGATCGCCTTGGTCTTCTGGTTGGTGATTTGAACCTTGCTCGACGTGAAGGTGACTTGTCAGAACAATGGTCGAAGTGCCTGGATCAGGATAAACGGGCTTTTCGCGTGACCACCGCGTTTGCTCGCCTGATTGCCGACGCAGGTAAAGCATTCCAGGCCGAACTGGCCTTGCTGGATGTCGGTCCTAATCTCGGCGCCATCAACAGAGCCGCACTGGTGGCCAGCGACTATGTGGTCATACCCCTTGCCCCTGATCTGTTCTCATTACAAGGATTGGGAAATACCGGGCCTACTCTGAGAAGTTGGAAGGGCGGGTGGCGCGACCGGGTTAAACGCAAACCGCCAGAACTGACTATCACACTACCCAAAGGCAACATGAAACCATTGGGTTACATTGTGATGCGACATTCCGCCAGATTGGATCGTCCCGTAAAAGCCTACCTGCGCTGGATTGAAAAGATACCCGTAGAGTACCGGACATCAGTTTTGCAGGAAAACAGCCTGGTCGCGCCGGCGCTCGATACTGATGAGCATTTGCTGGCCCACCTGAAAGACTACCGTTCACTCATGCCCATGGCGCAAGAGGCGAACAAACCCATGTTCATGCTTAAACCCGCCGATGGCGTCATCGGTGCGCAACAACAGGCTGCCAGAAGTTGCTATGACGATTTTCGCACACTGTCGGAAAAAATTATCCGTAAAATGAACGAAGAGACCAGCTCGGCTTCGTAGTTTATTATGCAGCCGGCCCCTGAACCCATTACTCAAACCCTGAACTGATGAAGCCATACTTGCCGAGTCAGTACCGGTGATTCCCGGACCTAACCCATGACTGCTCTTATCTGCGGCTCATTTGCCTACGACCACCTGATGGCGTATCCGGGGCGGTTTCGGGAGGATATTCTGCCGGATCAGATTCATATCCTGAATGTGTGCTTTGTGGTGCCGGAGTTGCGGCGCGAGTTTGGGGGGTGCGGCGGCAATATCATCTATAACACCGGGCTGCTGGGGGCGGATTGCCTGCCCATGGGCACAGTGGGGGTCGATTTTGACGCCTACCGGCGCTGGTTGCAGCAGAACGGGGTGGATATGCGCCATCTGCGCGTTATTGACGGCGTCTATACGGCACAATGTTTCATCACTACGGATAGCGACAACAACCAGATTACCACCTTCCAGGTGGGCGCCATGGCGTATTCTCAGCAGAATAAGGTGTCGATGGCGCAGGATATCAGCCTCGGCATCGTCGCGCCGGACGGCAAGGAGGGCATGTTGCAGCACGCGCAGCAGTTTGCCGAAGTAGGCATTCCGTTCATCTTCGATCCGGGGCAGAACGTAACCGTGTTGTCCAGAGATGAACTGCTGGACAGTTTTCAGTATGCAACCTGGTTGGTTTTCAACGACTACGAGTGGCAACTGGTGGAAGGCAAGACCGGTTTAACGCACACCAGTGTGCTGGAGCGGGTGGATAGCTTGATTATCACTCGCGGCGGATCCGGTTCTGTCATTCATACCGGCGCCGGACAAATCGATATTCCCCCGGCGCACAGCGAACATGCAATCGACCCCACCGGCTGTGGCGACGCCTACCGCGCCGGCTTGATTTACGGACTGTTGCAGGGCCTGGACTGGGAAACCACCGGGCGCATCGCCTCATTGATGGGAAAAATCAAAGTTGAGGTGCGCGGCACCCAGAACCACCGCTTTGCCCAACAGGAATTTACGGATTTATTCAAACAACACTTCGGCTATTCTATTTTATGACTGACAGGGATATACAGGATGAAATGTCGAGGCAGGCATGGCTACGACACAAACATCCTGTCCATCCTGTGCATCCATGTTAAATCGCGAGTTTGCATCTTCGGCGTAGCTGCCTTATACTGCCGCCTCCTGATCCTTGCCTCACCGCCTTGACGGGAGGCTTTATCCATGAGGATTTACCATGAGACATTATGAAATCGTGTTTCTGGTCCACCCGGACCAGAGTGAGCAGGTGCCGGCCATGATCGAGCGCTACCGCGCCATGATCGAAGCCGACCAGGGCAGTATCCATCGCCTGGAAGACTGGGGGCGGCGCCAGTTGGCTTATCCGATTAACAAGATTCACAAGGCGCACTATGTGTTGATGAACATTGAGTGCGATCAGCCCACCTTACAGCAACTCAACAATGCGTTCCGGTTCAATGACGCAGTCATCCGCGATCTCATCTTCCGCAGAGACGCGGCCGTAACCGAGCCTTCGCCACTGGCAAAATCCAAAGAACAGGAGGAGCAGGAGGCACAGGGAGATACGGACAATGCCAAACCAGAACAGGCAGCGGGCAAGACGGCTGAGGCAGGCGCTGACACCGCCGCCGAAGCGGGTGTCACTACCGAAACGGCGCCTGCGGCTGCAGTGCAGGAACAACCAGAAGCCGCACAGGCTGACTGACGTTTACAACGAATTGGGTGAGACATGGCAAGATATTTCAGAAGAAAACGCTACTGCAAGTTTACCGCAGAAGGTGTTGAAGAGATTGATTACAAGGATATCAATACCTTGAAAGCATACGTTACGGAAACAGGCAAAATTGTGCCAAGCAGGATCTCAGGCACCAAGGCCAAGTACCAGCGGCAGTTGGCGGCGGCGGTCAAGCGCGCCAGATACCTGTCTTTGCTGCCGTACAGCGACGCGCATTAGTCCCCGAGCCTGCCGTTCGTTCCCACGCGAGTTGCATCGGGCCGCACGGGTTGCGCCGGCAGGGTGGCACGCTCGACCACACAAGAGCTTGACATGAAGGCATTTGGTAATTTTCTATTGACAACGCGTACTCGCGCAGCCCTGTCGGTGGCTGCATTGACGCTGCTGGCAATCGCTTTTCCACCATTTTCCTATATTCTCAGCGGTACGCCGCTGGCGCTGGTAACGTTGCGCAAAGGCGTTACGTTCGGTACGCAGGTAGCTCTGCTCAGCCTGGCGCTGACGCTGCTGGCCACACTGGCATTGAACATGCCGCCAGCGCTGCCCCTGGCATTCCTGGTCAGCGTGTGGATACCCGTGCTGTGCTGCGCCGAGGTACTGCGCAAGACTCAATCTCAGGGGATGATGGTGCTGTGCGCCGGCGCTGCCGGCCTGCTGTTTACCGCCTCCATCTACGCCAGGCTGGATGAGCTGCAAAACTGGTGGCAGGATCTGTTCCAACGCTTGCAGGACTATGGCCTGTCGCAACTGGACGCCGCACAACTTGAACAGGCCAACCAACTGGTTACTTCGCTGCTGTCGGCGCTGTTCGCATCGGGTTTTGTGCTGGGTCTGATCAGCGCCTTGTTGCTGGCGCGCTGGTGGCAGTCGGCGCTGTTCAACCCGGGCGGTTTCAGAGAGGAGTTTCATGCTTTGAGGCTGCCGCGGGCGCTGGTATTCGCGACCATGGTCGGGCTGTTAGGTCTGCTGCTGGTGCCGTCATTTACCTCCGGCGCGATCCGGGATGCGGTAATCCTGATGCTAATTCTGTACCTGTTCCAGGGCTTGTCGGTTATGCATTATTATTTTTATACGAGAGGTATTCCCAGGATCGGTTCTATTGGCCTGTACGGGACGTTTTTCGTGCTACCTCACTTCATTCTGTTATTTGTGACCTGTGTCGGGCTCGTCAACGCCTGCGTGGGCTGGACGCCGGCCCGAGCCACGGATAAGACCGGCCACGGATAAAAACTCATAAGCATGTGCGCCGCTGATTTTTAGCGACGCCTTTATGCTATAGTTAAAACGCGTCTCCGACAACGGCAGGAAGAGTGTTGTCACAGGTGCCTTGAAGCAAACTTGAACAAGTCCGCGGCGGACTTGCGTAACACGCAGGAGTAATGCAATGCAGGTGATATTACTGGAAAAGATCGGGAAACTGGGCGAGCTTGGACAGCAGGTGAACGTCAAACCCGGCTATGGGCGAAATTTCCTCATTCCAAGCGGCAAGGCGGTCCCGGCCACGCCGGATAATATAACGAAGTTTGAGGCGCAGCGGACCGAGCTGGAAAAAGCCCAGGCCGAGACGTTTGCCGCAGCCCAGGCTCGAGCGGATGGACTCAACACGCTGGAACTGGTGCTGCCCAGGAAGATTGTCTCCGACGACCGCCTGTACGGTTCGGTAGGCACTCACGATATTATCGAAGCGGCACAGGCCGCAGGACAGGAGATTACCAAACATGAAGTCCGGCTACCGGACGGCCCGTTCAGAGCCTTGGGCGAGTATGAGGTTGAATTGCAGCTGCACGCAGATGTGCACGCCCGCATCAAACTGAAAATCGTCGCAGAGCAGGAGCAGGATGCGGCCTGAATCATGCCCGAGCCCGCACATAGCGTCTCTGATCCTGAAATCAGGGCGCTGAAGACCCCGCCTCATTCCATTGAGGCGGAACAGTCGGTGTTGGGCGGGTTGTTCCTGGACCAGGAGGCCTACATCAAGGTAATTGAGCGGGTGCAGGCCGACGATTTTTATCGTCAGGACCACCGCATTATCTACAACGCCATTCAGTCCCTGGACAACGAAGGCAAGCCGTTTGACCTGGTCACGGTAGCCGAATGGCTGGAGTCCCACCGGCAACTGGACGATGCCGGCGGCCTGTCCTATCTGGCGGCGCTGGCCGACAACACGCCTTCCTCCAGCAACGTTGCGGTGTATGCGGATATTGTGCGCAAGCGCTCCATACTGCGGCGTTTGATTGCCGCTACTGTCAGGATCAACGAAACCATCTTCAACCCGATGGGCATGAATAGCGAGCAGGTGCTGGATTTTGCCGAGCAGGCCATTTTTGAGATAGCCGAAGGGGAAACCCGGGGCAAGCGCGCCTATACAAAGATTACCACCCTGTTAAACAGCGCCCTGGAGCGGGTGGAT
This sequence comes from Gammaproteobacteria bacterium, assembly GCA_026709915.1. GTDB lineage: Bacteria > Pseudomonadota > Gammaproteobacteria > Eutrophobiales > Eutrophobiaceae > JAAXHV01. Next base: position 23,018 of record JAPORZ010000022.1, on the reverse strand, counting down.
GAGCTGTACCACAAACAAACCCCGGTTACCGGCCTTGCCACCGGCTTCGAGGACTTCGATGAACGCACGGCCGGCTTGCAGAAATCCGACCTGATCATCGTCGCCGGCAGGCCCTCCATGGGCAAGACGGCGTTTGCCGTCAATATCGCTGAACACGCGGTCATCAGGGAGAAACTGTCCGTGGTCATGTTCAGCATGGAAATGCCGGGGGAACAACTGGCCATACGCATGATGTCGTCGTTGGGGCGGGTCGATCAGCAAAAGGTGCGCACCGGCAAGTTGCAGGATGAGGACTGGCCGCGCCTGTCCTCGGCGGTATCACTGCTACAGGACAAAAAACTGTTCATTGACGACACCCCGGCCCTGACCCCGGCAGAATTACGCGCCCGGTGCCGGCGTCTGGCCCGGGAACACAGCCTGGACCTGATCATCATTGATTACCTGCAACTGATGCAAATCCCCGGCACCATGGAGAACCGGGCCACCGAAATTTCCGAGATCTCGCGTTCCCTTAAAGCCATGGCCAAGGAACTCAGCGTGCCCGTAGTGGCCCTGTCGCAGTTGAATCGCAGCTTAGAGCAACGCCCGAACAAGCGCCCGGTCATGTCCGACCTGCGTGAATCCGGCGCCATCGAGCAGGATGCCGATGTGATCGTATTCATCTACCGGGATGAGGTTTACAATGAAGACAGCGCCGACAAGGGTATGGCCGAGATTATTATCGGCAAGCAGCGCAACGGTCCCATCGGCACGGTGAAACTGGCGTTTCTGGGCCAGTTCACACGTTTTGAAAATTACACCGAAGAACCTTCATACCTGTCGGGCATGGATGAATGACCCGGCCCGCCAGGGTGAGCATCGACCTTGCGGCGCTGCGCCATAACCTGGTCCGGGTCCGGGAGTATGCCCCGCACAGCAAGGTGATGGCAATCGTCAAGGCCGATGCCTATGGACACGGTATCAGTCGCGTGGCGCCGGCGCTGGCGCAGGCCGATGCCTTCGGGGTTGCCTGTCTGGAGGAGGCTCGGCAACTCAGGCAGGCGGGGGTGGAACAGAAAATCCTGTTGCTGGAAGGGCCTTACGGCGCGACGGAACTCGCCGAGATACAACAGCGACGCCTTGATATCGTGATCCACCACCGCGTGCAACTGGAACTGCTCGAACAAGCTGAGATCAATGTTCCGCTCAAGGTGTGGCTCAAGGTTGATAGCGGTATGCACCGGCTTGGCTTTGCGCCGGAGGACATAGCGCCGGTGTGCGCGCGGCTGCTGCGCATTAACGGCGTGGCTCAGAATGTCCGCTTTATTTCCCACCTGGCGTGCGCCAACGAGCCCGACAGCCCACTGACGCAGAAGCAGGGCGAGGTCTTTTTTGAGGCGACACAACCTTACCGCGCGGAAAAGTCCCTGGCAAATTCCGCAGCGTTGCTGAGTCGCCCGGACTACTGCCTGGACTGGGTCAGACCCGGCCTGATGTTGTACGGGGTGTCACCGCTGGATGCGCGCATTGGAACCGGCTTCAACCTGAAGCCCGTCATGACCTTTGGCTCAAGCCTGATTTCCGTGAAGCGCTTGCGCGGCGGCGACCCGGTCGGCTATGGCGCCAGCTGGCGTTGTCCGCAGGACATGCCGGTAGGCGTAGTGGCTGCCGGTTATGGTGATGGCTACCCGCGTCATGCAGTGACCGGCACCCGCATCCAGGTGCGCGGCAAGGATTGCGCGTTAATCGGCAAGCCGTCTATGGACATGATGACGCTGGACCTGCGCGCCTGCCCGGACGCCGCGCCCGGTGACCCGGTATTGTTGTGGGGTGACGGATTGCCGGTTGAAGAGACCGCAATCGGCGCCGCGACCGTGCCTTATGAGGTGCTGTGCGGCGTACACAAGCGCCTTGAGTTTGTGGCTTATGACCAAGACCAGAGCGAGGAAACAATACCAGTGCAGTGAATGCGGCGCCCGCGCGCCCAAGTGGACCGGGCAATGCGCGGATTGCAACGCCTGGAATACCCTGGTCGAAATTGCGCCCGACCAAGTCGCACCGGGTGATATGCGCTTTCAGTCACATCTTGCCACGCGCGCAGAGGTGTGCAAACTGGACGAAGTGGGACTGGAACAGGAGCCGCGTATGCCGACCGGGTCCAAGGAACTTGATCGCGCGCTGGGGGGCGGCCTGGTGGGTGGTTCCGTGGTGTTGCTGGGCGGCGACCCGGGCATCGGCAAGTCCACTTTGTTATTGCAGGCGTTAGCATCGCTGAGCGAGGATGATAAGCTTGCCACCCTGTACGTTACCGGAGAAGAATCGATCGAACAGGTGAGCTTGCGCGGGCGCCGTCTGGGGTTGCCGGCAACCGGCTTGTACGTGCTTGCAGAGAACCTGTTGGAGCATATCATTGAGGCGGCCAGCGCCCGCGCGCCGCGGGTACTGGTGGTGGATTCCATTCAAACGGTATTTTCCGAAACCCTGCACTCAGCGCCCGGTTCGGTGGCCCAGGTACGCGAGTGCGCGGCGCGGCTGGTGCGCTACGCCAAGCAAACCCGTACCATGGTGTTTCTGGTGGGACACGTCACCAAAGAGGGGGCGTTAGCAGGCCCCAGGGTGCTGGAACACATGGTGGATACGGTGTTGTATTTCGAGGGCGACAGCAACAGCCGCTACCGCATGATCCGCGCCGTCAAGAACCGTTACGGCGCAGTGAACGAGCTCGGTGTATTCGCCATGACCGACAAGGGCTTGCGCGCGGTCAGCAATCCTTCGGCGCTGTTCCTGTCCAACCACGGCGAAGCGGCGCCCGGCACAGCCATCCTGGTCACCCGCGAAGGCAGCCGCCCGTTGCTGGTGGAGGTGCAGGCGCTGGTGGATCAATGCCACGGCAGCCAGCCGCGGCGGGTGACCGTGGGGCTGGAGCAAAACCGCCTGTCTATGTTGCTGGCAGTCCTGCACCGGCATGCGGGGGTGGCGACCTACGACCAGGATGTATTTGTCAATGTGGCCGGCGGCGTCCGTATCAATGAAACTGCGGCGGATCTGGCGGTGCTGGCGGCGGTACTGTCCAGCCTGCACAATCAGTCTCCGGCGGATAATCTGGTGGTGTTCGGTGAAGTGGGTCTGACGGGGGAAATCAGGCCCGTTCAGGAAGGCTTGGAACGCCTCAAAGAGGCGCAGAAGCACGGGTTCAACCAAGCCATCATCCCCGCCGCCAACGCCCCCAAAAAAATGCCGGAAAAATTCAACATAACCCCGGTGCGCAAGTTGAGCCAGGCTATTGCGGCGTTGCGTTCGTAAATGGCGCCTGAAATGACGTTAGGGGACCTCTAAAAATCAGAGGTTACCGTTAATCATCTGCCATTGCCGTCCCGCTCGTCATTCTCGCCCCGTTCATCATTCCCGGCGCAGCTCAGCCGCCAACTCCTCAGCCCTGCCGATGTCTTCCTCCGATAACTCCTGCAGCAGGCTGTCGCGCCGGTGCAGGTCCAGCTGGTTGCCGTCCTCGGCCAGCAGGATGTACCAGGCCAGGGCCAGCGGTTTGTTCGGGGGCAGGCGTCCTAAGCCCTGCAGGTAGAGCTGTGCCAGACTGCGCCGGGCGGCGGTATGGCCCTGGTCGGCGGCTTTCCGGTACCAGTCCAGCGCCTGCTCCGGGTCTTGCCCGGTTCCGTCGCCGTTGGCGTAGGCCGCGCCCAGACGATATTGGGCGGGGGCGTAACCTTGCTGTGCGGATTTACTGAAATAGGCAAAGGCTTGTTCGTAGTCCTGCGCCAGGGTATCGCCCACGGCGTAGGCCAGCCCCAATTCATAGTTGGACACCGCGGTTGAATTTGCCAGTGGGGCAGGGCGTGCCGATGTTGCCCCGCCGCGCCCTGCTGCGGACGCGTCCGCGGCTGAGGCAACAGCTTCCGTCGGCGCCGGTGGTGGCGTGGTAACTCCGGCGTTATTGTCAGTATCACCCGTATTGCCGGTATTGTCGGTGTGGGTCCGCGGCTGAGCCTGAGTAGCAGTATCCGCGTCCGGCGCGGGGCTGTCGTCCTTGCCGAACCAGCGCTTGAAAAAGCCGCGTGGTTCAGTTTTTTTACCGGGATCAGATTTGGGTTTGACTGCAAGCGGCGGCAGCGTTGCGGCCTCCCGTTCCAGTTCTGTGCGGGTTTTGGCCGCACTGATGCGCTGCAGGCTGGCAAGGTTGTTGCGGGCATCATTATGGCCTTGTTGCGCCGCTTGTTCATACCAGTGCAACGCCTCGGAATCGCTCTGGCGCACGCCTTCTCCCATCAGGAACATATTACCCAGCCGGTACTGGGCGTCGGCATGACCTAGTTCCGCCGCGCGCGCATACCAGCGCGCGGCCCTGGCGATATCCACCTCCACACCGGCGCCGCGGTGATAAAGCGCCGCCAGTTCATGCTGGGCCTGAGCATTGTCCTGCGCGGCCAGCGCCGCAAACAGGTCATAGGCAATGTCGTACTCCTGGTTCCGTAGCGCTACGTAAGCAGCATCCAGGGTATCTGTCATCGCGGTGTCTGCGTGCGCGTCAACGCTTATGAGCAAAATGAATAGGCCAGCGTGCGGGAAAAGTCGAATCACGAGAGTGTGCGGAGATGGTATAAGTATAGTGTGCATTATGGCATACTGTGCCCATGACCGCAAAAACACTCTACGACAAACTGTGGGATGAACATCTGGTGCAGGACTTCGGCAACGGTGTCTGCCTGCTGTATATCGATCGCCACCTGGTGCATGAAGTCACTTCTCCGCAAGCGTTCGAAGGGCTGCGCCTTGCCGGCCGGGAACCCTGGCGGCGCGGCGCCAGTCTGGCCGTGCCCGACCACAACGTGCCCACCCGCGCGCGCGCGGTCATTGCCGACCCGGTTGCACGCAAGCAACTGCAGGCCCTGGAACAAAACGTAAAAGCTGCGCGTATTCCCTATTTTGAGCTGTCTGATGAACGCCAGGGTATCGTGCACGTCATTGGTCCGGAGCAGGGCGCCTGCCTGCCAGGCATGACGATTGTATGTGGTGATTCGCACACCACCACCAACGGCGCGCTGGCGGCGCTGGCTATGGGTATCGGCACTTCCGAGGTGGAGCATGTGCTGGCCACCCAGACCCTGGTAGCCAAAAAAATGAAGAACATGCAGGTGCGAGTCAGCAACAGGCTGGCGCCGGGCATTACTGCCAAAGACCTGATCCTGCATATCATCGGCAGGATTGGTACAGCCGGCGGCGTGGGCTATGCCATCGAGTTCTGCGGGGAGGGCGTCAGCGCCCTGTCCATGGAGGGGCGTATGACCTTGTGCAACATGGCTATCGAAGCCGGCGCCCGGTCCGGCCTGGTGGCGGTGGATGAACAGACTATCGACTATGTCAAGGGACGGCCGTTTGCGCCAACCGGGGATAGCTGGACGCAGGCTGTTGACGCCTGGCAGGACCTGCGCAGCGACCCCGACGCGGCGTTTGACCGGACGGAGGAGATTGACGCCGCCGCGGTGGCGCCCTGTGTGACCTGGGGCACCTCGCCGGAGATGGTGGCGTCCATACACGAGCAGGTGCCGGACCCGGCGCAGGAGGCAGACCCGGTGCGGCGTGCAGGCATGTCGAGCGCCCTGTCCTATATGGGCTTGCAGGCGGGCATGCCCATCAGCGCCATCCGCCCCGACAAGATTTTTATCGGTTCCTGCACCAACTCGCGCATTGAAGACCTGCGCGCAGCCGCGCAGGTGGTGACCGGGAAGCGCCTGGCAGGCAACATCAAACAAGCCCTGGTGGTGCCAGGTTCCGGTCTGGTCAAACGTCAGGCCGAGGCCGAAGGGCTGGACAGCATCTTCCTTAATGCCGGTTTTGAGTGGCGCGAGCCGGGCTGCTCCATGTGCCTGGGCATGAACGACGACCGGCTCGAGGGGGGCGAGCGTAGCGCCTCCACTTCCAACCGCAACTTTGAAGGCCGGCAAGGCGCTGGCGGTCGCACTCATCTGGTGAGCCCGGCCATGGCCGCGGCGGCAGGCATAGCCGGTCACTTTATCGATGTGCGCGAGTATTTGTGCGCAGCTGACGCGGGTAACGCGAATTAATACAGATGCAAGCCTTCACAACATTAAATGGTTTGGTCGCCCCTCTGGACCGGTCCAATGTCGATACCGACGCGATTATTCCCAAGCAGTTCTTAAAATCTATTCATCGTACCGGTTTTGGCCCGAACCTGTTTGATTCATGGCGCTATCTCGATACCGGCGAGCCGGAGCAAGATTGCCGCGGGCGGCCGTTACGACAGGACTTTGTGTTGAATTTGCCGCGTTACCAGGGTGCGCAAATACTGCTGGCGCGGGACAATTTCGGTTGCGGCTCCTCCCGGGAACATGCTGTGTGGGCCTTGTACGAGTACGGTTTTCGTTGTGTCATTGCGCCGAGTTACGGCGATATTTTTGCCACCAACGCCGGCAAGAACGGTTTATTGACCATTGTGCTTGACCTGGCGCAGGTGGAGCAGTTGTTCCGGGAAGTCGAGCAAACCAAAGGCTACCGGTTGCAGGTAAACCTGCGCGCACAGACAGTCGCCGCCCCGACCGGGCAGGTGTTCGGTTTTGAGATTGAAGCCGCGCTCAAGGAGCGGCTGCTGTTGGGTCAGGACGATATCGGTATGACCCTGGAGCGCCGCGACCTGATTCGCGCGTATGAACAACGGCGCTTACAGGAACGCCCGTGGCTGTTCCCCGACCTGACCTGAGGTAACAATGGATAATCTGCAAAAATTGTTTGAGACCCAAACCCGCGCCTGGAACGCCTACACTGACTTGTGGATTAACACCACCAAGGCATTTTTGGGGGAGGAGAGCAGCCCGGTGAAGAAGCCGGAGGACGGCGACCGACGCTTCCGCCACCCGGCCTGGGATGAGCATCCCTTCTACAGTCTCATCAAGCAATCCTACCTGGTGGCTGCCGATGCGATGCAGTCCGCTATCGCCGAAGTGGATGGCGTGGATGAGGCGACCGCGCATAAGATGCGGTTTTATACCAGGCAATTCGTGGATGCGATGTCGCCGTCCAACTTCCCGCTCACCAATCCGGAAGTGATGCAGGCGACCCTGGAATCAAAAGGAGACAATCTGCTCAAGGGACTGCAGAACCTTATCGACGACTTTGATGGCGAATCGGGCCAGCTTCGTATCAGCATGACGGACCGGGAGGCGTTTGCACTGGGCCGCAACGTTGCCACGACGCCGGGCAAGGTGGTGTTTCAGAACGACCTGTTGCAACTGTTGCAGTTCGAACCCTCCACAGTACAGACTTATAAGCAACCGTTGCTGATCATGCCGCCCTGGATCAACAAGTATTACGTGCTGGACCTGCAACCGCAAAACTCCCTCATCAAGTGGCTGGTGGCGCAGGGGCACACGGTGTTTGTTGTGTCCTGGGTTAATCCCGATGCCAGCCTGGGGCACAAGGATTTTGCCGACTATGTTACGGAAGGGGCGCTGGCGGCGATTGACGCAGTGACACAAGCTACCGGTGAGCCCCAGGTTAATCTGGTCGGTTATTGCATCGGCGGCACGCTGCTGGCGGCAACTCTGGCCTATATGCAGGAAACGGGCGATAGCCGCGTCGCTTCAGCCACCTTTTTCGTTACGCTGATAGACTTCTCCATTCCCGGTGACCTGGGCGTGTTCATTGACGAGCAACAACTCGAAAGCCTGGAACGCACCATGGCCGAGCGCGGCTACCACGACGGCAGGGAAATGGCTGCCGCCTTCAACATGTTGCGCGCCAACGACCTGATCTGGTCGTTTTACGTGCGTAACTACCTGCTGGGCAAGGAACCGGCGCCATTTGATCTGCTTTACTGGAATGCCGATTCGACCCGGTTGCCGGCAAAAATGCACAGCACCTACCTGCGTACCATGTACCTGGAAAACCGGTTTAAGGAACCGGGCGGCTTCAGCGTTGCCGGCGTTCCCATAGACGTGAGCAAAATTCGCACGCCGGCCTATTTTATTTCAACCGAAGAGGATCACATCGCCCCCTGGCAAGGCACCTACTTAGGCGCGCAACTGTTTTCCGGCCCGGTGCGCTTCGTACTGGGCAAATCCGGCCATATTGCCGGCATCATCAACCCGCCTGACGCCAACAAGTATGGCTATTATACCGGGCCTCAGGTTGACCTTCCCGCAGCGGAGTGGCACGCCGCGGCTGAGCCTCATGCCGGTTCGTGGTGGTCGGACTGGCAGGCATGGCTGGAGCAATACAGCGGCGAACAGGTTCCCGCGCGTCGCCCCGGCGCCGCCGGGCAGGCCATTCTTGAAGATGCGCCGGGCAGTTACGTGAAGATGCCGTGAGGCATATTCCGGCAGTACAGCATTTGTAAAAGTATCAGGCCACCTCTAAAAATTGGAGGTTCCCATAAAGGCGCCCCTGCTTTTCAGTGGCGCCGTTAACCTGCCAGACGCTGCCTGGACAGCTGTTGGTGTTCTTCCTCAAAGAAGAACTGCTCGGCGCCGAAGGCCGGTTCCAGGTCGTCCAACCAGGTCGCGTGCTCATCAAACCGGGCAAAGAACGGCTGTTGTGTCCAGTTTTCGTTGCGGCCCTGCAGGAAACGCAGCAGAAATACTTTTTCGTTATTGATTTCCATCACTCCCTGCACCTGCACTTTGCCCGGTGAGGCGCTCATCGAAGGGCCGCGCACGGTGCGAGCCAGACCGGAAACCGACCGGTAGGCTTGCTGGTAAACTTCCAGCGCACGCGCCAACGGCACCTCAAAGTAGCGCCGGGCGCCGGTGTCGCGCTCAACAAACATGTAATACGGTATCAGGCCCAGGCGCACCTGTTCCCGCCACATCCTGGACCAGACCAACGGGTCGTTGTTGATCTTGTCCAGCAATGGTCCCTGGCAACGGATTTCGGCGCCGGTGGAACGAATACGCTGGATGGCGCGCCGGGTCATGTAGGATTCCAGTTCCCGCCAGTGGTTGAGGTGAGCCATGAACGCCACATGCTTGCCTGCTTTCACCAGTCGTTCCAGCAGGCGCAGCAGGTCGTCGGCATCATCATCGGTGACGAACCGGTGCGGCCAGTAGGTCAGCGCCTTGCTGCCGATACGTAAGGTCTGCACATGGTGCAGGGAGTGGTCCAGCAGGGGTTCCAAGTAACTGCTGAGGTGGCGGGTTTTCATCACCATGGGGTCGCCCCCGGTGACGAGCAAGTCAGTGACCTCCTTGTGTCGTTTCAGATAAGCATACAGGCCGTCTGTTTCACTGGCTGAGAAACGCATCGATTTATCGCCGACAAATTGCGCCCAACGGAAACAGAAAGTGCAGTAGGAATGGCAGACCTGACCTTGGGATGGAAAAAACAGCACCGTCTCGTGGTATTTATGCTGCATCCCGCGCAAGGGTTCCTGATCCAGTCGCGGCACGTTAAGCTCCATTTGTCCGGCCGGGTGCGGGTTAAGTCCCGCACGAATTTTAACAGCAAGGGCGTGTACGGCTTTGGGGTCGGCAGCTGCGGCCAGCAGTTTCTCCATGCGCTTGAATGCGGTGGGTTCCAGCATGTCCCGTTGCGGGAACGTGAGCAGGAATATGGGGTCGGTTGCGGCGTTATCCCAGTCGATAAGCTGGTCAATCACATGCTGATTGACCCGGAACGGCAAGACTTTGGCGACTACATTAATTTCATGGCGCAATTCATCCGGCAGGTTATGTAAATAGTCGATTTGGTCAAGATTTTTCTCATTGTACACCTTAAACTTCGAGCTCGGCACGAGCTCAGGCCGTCTGGCAGTTGCAGCATAATTCAAAGACACTCTCCCTATATTTATTTTCAGCCCTGTGCAATTGTCATATAAGCGTTACACCGTTATATAAGGGTTGCACAGCGCGCAGCGGTTATATTTTTTTCACTTCTGGCGCGTAGTATAACAGGAAAACCCCGGTATGAAAAGCGCTGCGCTGCATCAATCATGGCCGCACGCTCTTTCATTTTGGCTACGTCAGTATTAAAATCATTTACCAACGTAATGGCCACCTCTAAACCCTCATGATCAGGGAGCTGCACACCCCGACAGTATGTAAATTTTCAAAATTTACATAGCAAAAATGCCATGGATGGCATTTTTAGAGGTTCCCTAATCATGAAACTGAGCCAGACCCATGTTGATGAAGAAGACGAAAATGCCGGATGCACATCAAGCCCCGCCCGGACGTGCCACGCCGATGCCGGTTACCGACAGGCATTACGTCCATGGCCGGCCATTACAGCCGCCATTTCCTGAAGAGCTGGAGCGAGCGCTGTTCGGGCTGGGTTGCTTCTGGGGCGTGGAGCGGAAATTCTGGCAGCTTGACGGCGTTTACACCACCGCAGTCGGCTATGCCGGTGGTTACACGCCCAATCCGACCTACCAGGAAGTGTGCAGCGGGCTGACCGGCCATAACGAAGTCACGCTGGTAGTCCATGACCCCGGCGTTATCTCCTATCGCGAGCTGCTGCAAGTATTCTGGGAGGCGCACGACCCGACTCAGGGCATGCGCCAGGGTAACGATACGGGCACGCAATACCGCTCCGGTATTTATACCGGTTCTAAAGCGCAGAAAAATGCGGCCATCGACACTCGAAACAGCTATCAGGCGCTACTGCAAGCAAGGGGTTACGGCAGGATTACCACCGAGATCATCGACGCTCCGGTATTCTACTATGCCGAAGACTACCACCAGCAATATCTGGCTAAAAATCCCGGCGGCTACTGTGGTCTGGGTGGCACCGGGGTTTGTTTCGATGACCAGGGTACGCGGCGCGGGTAGCTGCAAAAACTCACAAGCCCGTTACCCTGGCAAATCCGCGGCGTATTTCCTGATCCATTCCTGCGCGGCGCGGTCGCGGTTGAGCGCAAACGGGCCTTCGCGTAATTTCTTTTCCTTTATGTAGTCTTCGATGTAGCAGGACTGCTCCAGGATACGCATACGACTGGCGTCTGCGCGCGTAGCCAGCCATAAGCCTATTTCATAGTAGCCGTCCCGCTCCCGTACCATAACTACCTTGCCGCGTAGCTTTTCCGGTTTGTTTTGCAGGCCGAGGGCCACTTCGATAAACTCACCCGGCTTTACGCGCTTGCCGGATTCGAACAACAAGCCGACATTGCCGTGCTGAGCCGTTAGCGGGTCCTCTTCAGGCGCGGGCTCGATACGCTTATAATCCAGTGGAATGTCGTAGCGGTGCTGGATAAACCCCGTTTGCGCGTCAGTGACAGGGAGCCTTCCGGCAGCGCCTCTGCGGGTGCTGCGACGCGCCTCAGTGGCGCCGATTCCCATCATGTTTTTTGCAAGTTGTAATAACATGGCCGTTCCTCTGGTTGCGGTTAGCAGTGGCATTTTATATCCTATTGGCAGAGATAGTTCAAGTGTTTTTTTCAAAAAAACATAAGTTTAAGCGATCTATATGATATTTAACCTGAATGAAGGCGGTTTTGCTGAGTAGCGGCAATGAATCGAAACGTGCTCATTATCACCCTGCTGTTGGGCATTGGCATCCCGCTTTACCTGTTGTTTGACCCCGGCAAGGACACTCCGCATGCGACCGCAACGCCGGTTGCCCGGCCACAAACCAGCGTGCCGGTATCTCCGCAACCGGACCTCGAGGCGCAGGCGGCGGCGCGCCGGGCCGCCATGCGCGCCGAGTATGCAAAACTGGAGCAGGCGCGCACCGAGGTGCGCCAACAACTAGGCCGGCTCAAGGCCGGAATATGGAAACTACGGGTCCCGCCCGAACAGGCCAGGGTAATTGAAAAACGCCTGTACCAGGGTCACGTCTTGCTGCAAAACCCGCCATTACTCGGCGCCTTCTCAGGTCTCGAAGACCTCAGTCGGGAACTGCAAAAAGTCAACTTGGTGCGTGCCGACCTGGAGCATCTGGCAAGAGAGATCGAGGCCGACGGGTAGTTCCTGCAGACCCCGGCATTGCAATCAGTACCGCGTTGCGCGCAGCATAATCTTCGGCCTGCACTTCGATGATACTGTTGGGGCGGGGCGCATTGCCTGAGGCCGGGATGGCGCAGCGCAGGTAGTTGGGTGAGTAACCGAAATACACCTGTTGTCCGTTAAGCTCGCCGGTATCGTTTTCCACCAGCACTGCAAAGCGTCGTCCCAGCTGTTGTCGCATATAATCGTGTTTCAGCTGTTGCCCCAAGCGGCACAGTTCCCGGCAACGCTGTTTCTTTATCGCCGCGGGTACCTGTTCCGGTAGCGTTGCGGCATAGGTGCCGGCGCGGGCCGAATAAGGAAAGACATGGATGTGGGCAAACTTGCTTTCCCGGCAAAAATCCAGAGTCTGTTGCCATTCCGACGCGGTTTCACCGGGGAAGCCGGCAATAATGTCGGTGGTAATGTTCAAGTCTGGCACATGCTCTTTCAGAGTTCCTGCCAGGCGCGCAAACTCTGCCTGCTTGCAGCGCCGGCCCATGCGCCGCAGCACGGTGTCGCTACCGCTCTGCAAGGGCAGGTGCAAGTGTGGCATCAGCCTGGGGTTCTCAAACAAGGTGAAGAATGCATCAGGTATGTTCCAGGGCTCCAGTGAGCCCAGACGTATTCTTGGTATATCGGTTTCTGCGAGGAGGGTCTTGAGCAGGCCTGCCAGATCTGTGCCTGACTCAGGCCCGTAGCCACCGATGTGCACGCCGGTGAGAATGACTTCCAGTACGCCGTCCGCGTGCACCCTGTTAATCTCATCCACGACTGCCGGCGCCGGGCGACTGCGCTCGGCGCCGCGGGCGACGGTGACGATACAAAACGTGCATTTGTGCCGGCAACCGTCCTGCACCTTGATAAACGCCCGGTTGCGCCCACGCGCAAACAAGGCATTGACGCCGGGTTCGGTGGCAGCGACGGGCATAGTGTCAACGGCAAGTTCCTCGGCAAATTCCTCGGCAAATGTACTGGTCACGATGTCAACCAGACGTTCCTTGTCGGGGTTGCCCACCACCAGGTCCACGCCGGGCAGTTGCCCTGCTTCTCGCGGTTGCAGGCTGGCGTAGCAGCCGCTTACCACCAGCTTGGCCGTAGCGTTATGGCGCTGCGTGCGTCGGATTAGTTGCCTGGATTTTTTTACCGCCTCAGCGGTCACTGCACAGGTGTTGATGACGACCAGGTCGGCGCGGTCCGTGACCTCGACCAGTTGATGGCCGCGCGCGCCGAACCCCGCGGCCCAATGTTCCAGCTCAGCTTCGTTCAGGCGACATCCCAGGGATTTCAGCGCAACTTTCATGTGCCAAAAATTAAGGAGTCAGGGATTAAGGGAGCGGTGGTTAAGGGGGCGGTAATCAAGGAGGCAAGGATTCAGGACGCCTCCAGACTATCATGATCAGGGCGCTGCACAGCACGCCAGCGCCAGCATGGCCGTACGCATATAGCCTTGGCGCAATAACGTCTCACCGATTGGAACTGTGCCCGCAGGCCATACCGGCGATGATCACCCTTTGTATATTGGATGTGCCTTCCACCACCTGCAGGGACTTGGCGTCGCGGTAAAACCGTTCCGCCGGGTATTCGGTGGAGTAACCGTAGGAGCCGAAGATCTTCATACACTCGTTTGCCGCGTGCACGGCCGCTTCCGCGGCCGCCAGCTTGGCTACGGAGGTCTCGTACTGGTTGGGTTTGCCCTGGTCTTTGAGCCAGGCCGCCTTGTACACCAACAGTTGTGCGGCCTGATGTTCCACCACCATGTCGGCGATCTGGGCCTGGATCATCTGATGTTTGGCGATGGGCTTGCCGAACTGCTTGCGCTCGTTGGCATAGTCAATGGCAAGTTGCAGGGCGCCGCCAGCCACGCCCAGGGCGCCGGCGGCACAACCGATGCGGGTATTGCCCAGCTGCCACATGCACATCTTAAAGCCGTCGTTCAACTTGCCGAGCAGGGCGCTTTTAGGAATTTTTGCCCCCGCAAAGACAAACTCGCCCGTTGGCGAGCAGTGCAGCCCCAGCTTGGTCTCGATAGGGCGCGCAGTGCAGCCCGCCAGGGTTTTCGGTTCGATGATAAAGCAACTGATACCCTTGTTGCCCAGTTCCCGGTCAGTATAAGCATACAACAGCCCGGCATCGCCGATATGGGCATTGGAAATCCACATCTTGTTGCCGTGCAGTTCAAAGTGGTCGCCCTTGTCAATGGCATGGGTCTTCATGCTGGCTACATCCGAACCGGTGTCAGGTTCGGTCATGGCGAAGAAGCCTATTTTCGTTCCGTTAATCCAGCCTGGAAGGTATTTTTCCTGTTGCTCCGGCGTGCCGAATTTCGCCACCGACAGGGCCGGGCCCAGGTTCTGCATGTTGAACGGCAGGCGCCAGGAGGCCGATACCTGGGCGACCTGTTCCGCCATGAGCGCGGACTCTAAAAAGCCCATGCCGTTGCCGCCCAGCGCCTCCGGCAACGCGCAGGAGAAAAACCCAAGCTCGCCCATGCGCGCCACCCGCTCCAGTCGAAACTCGTGGTTGCATTCTTCTTCTTCCAGGGTCGGCGCAATGTCCTCCAGCGCAAAGCGCCGGGCGGTGTCCTGCACCAGTCGCTGCTCTTCGGTCAGTTCAAAAAACATGTTATGCCGTTTCGATAGATAGTAGGGGTTGATCTTCTTCCACCTGCTCGCCTTCACTGACGTAAATCTCCTTCACTTTGCCGTCACCGGGTGCAAACACAGGCGTTTCCATCTTCATGGCTTCGATGATAAGCACTTCATCATCTTCCTCCACCGCCTCATCAACCGCCACCGTAATTTTCCATACCGCGCCGGACAAGGGCGCCAGTACGTCTTCCACATTTTTCTGCATCGTCATGTAACCTGTTTTGATTGTAGTGGGCATGTGCAATAATGCCACGAAAGGCATCGTCGCACAGGCCGGCAAGGGCGCCCCAACTATCCTGCCAGCTATCTTACCGAGCTCGGAGAATCGAAGGCATAGCGTATCATATTTGCCATGCAAGTTTCGCCGAGTGACCGATGAATTTCCCTGCGGCTGGGAATATTGACCCTGAACCCGCTGGTGTTTGAGACCTGTAGCAGTTTTTTATTTAACTCTATTTTACATTCAAGGAATTAGTGCGGCTGCAAGGTTCAGGGTAACCGCATCATTCGATATTTTGCACCTGTTCACGCATCTGTTCGATCAATACCTTGAGTTCTATGGAGGCGTTGCTGGTGTCGATGTGGGCGGATTTTGAGCCCAGGGTGTTGGCTTCGCGGTTCATTTCCTGCATGAGGAAATCCAGGCGGCGGCCGATGGGGTTGCTATCAGTCAGGACACGCTGCACTTCGAGGATATGGGTTTCCAGTCGGTCCAGTTCTTCGTCCACATCCAGTTTTTGCGCGAGCAGAGCGACCTCCTGTTCCAGGCGTCCACGCTCCGGTTCCAGGTCCAGTTCCCTGGCCCGGGCGAGGTAGCGTTCGCCGAGTGATTTGATAATTTCCGGCACGCTGGTGCGCAGTTTTCCCACTTGTTGCAGGGCAAGTTCACAGCGTTCTGCGACCATGCGCCCGGTTTTTTCTCCCTCCCGGCGGCGGTTGTCGAGCAAGTCTTGCAAGGCCTGGTCCAACAGCTTGAACAAGCGCGCGCCGGTTTGCTCTAAGTCGGGTGTGTTTTTTTCAATGACGCCGGGCCAGCGCAGTACATTGATGGGGTTGATGGGGGCGGGGTCTGTCAGCGGCAGGTTGGTCGAGGCCTGTAGGAGCTTCTCTGCAAGTCGGGTGTTGACAGCAAGATCGTCCAGCGCCGCGGCCGCGTGGTAGCGCAGGCTGCACTCCACCTTGCCGCGTTTAATACAGTTGGCAATGCGTTCCCTGACGCCGCTCTCAAGGGCGCGCAGTTCTTCCGGCAAGCGCATGGAAATATCGAGGTAACGATGATTGACCGTGCGAATTTCCCACACTGCATGGCCCCATTCCCCGGACTCCTCGATGCTGGCAAAAGCGGTCATGCTGGAGACCATTTCAATACTCCTCCTGCGGCTGCGTCAAAAGCCGCCATCATACCATGTCCGTATGAAATTCGTCTTGCGTGGCGCCAGTCAGGTTATAATGACCGCTTAAATCCGGCTTTGGAGAAGAACCATGCGCCCTAGTGGACGCGCCTGCGATGAACTGAGAGAAGTGCGCCTGAGCAGGGCTTATACCTGTCATGCGGAAGGCTCGGTGCTGGTCGAGTTTGGCCGTACCCGGGTGCTGTGCAATGCCAGTTTTGACGATACCGTGCCGTATTTCCTGCGGGGCGGGGGGAAAGGTTGGGTTACGGCTGAATACGGTATGTTGCCCCGGTCCACGGATAAACGCATGCGGCGTGAAGCGGGCCAGAACAGACAGGGCGGGCGCACTCTCGAGATACAGAGGTTGATTGGACGCTGCCTGCGGGCGGTTGTGGATTTGACTGCCCTGGGCGAGAATACGATTATCCTTGACTGTGACGTGCTCCAGGCCGATGGCGGCACCCGTACCGCCGCCATCACCGGCGCTTACGTGGCGCTGGTGGACGCTGTGCGGCACCTGCTGGCGCAAGGGAAAATCAAGACCGACCCGGTGCGGGCCGCATTGGCCTCGGTTTCCGTCGGTATCTTTGCCGGGACCCCGATACTGGACCTGGATTATCTGGAGGATTCCGGCGCACAGACGGATATGAACGTGGTGATGAATTGCAAAGGCGAACTGATCGAGGTGCAAGGCACCGCCGAACGCCGTCCGTTCACGTTCGCTGAACTCGAGCAAATGCTGGCGCTGGCCCGGTGTGGCATTGACAGACTGTTGGCCCTACAGGCAGCCGCGCTTGCTGAGCAATAAGGAAATTGTGGTAGCCAGCGGCAATCCGGGCAAGCTGCAGGAGTTTTCCCGGATGTTCGCCGACTATGACGTGCGGGTATTGCCGCAGTCGGCGTTTGCCGTGCCGGCCGTGGCGGAAACCGGCGCCAGCTTCGCGGAAAACGCGTTGTTGAAGGCGCGTCACGGCGCAACTCATGCACGGCGCCCGGTCATTGCCGATGATTCCGGCATCGAAGTGGACGCGCTGGATGGCGCCCCCGGCATTTATTCGGCGCGCTACGCCGGCGTGGGCGCCGCGGATGCAGACAACCTGAGACTGTTGTTGCGCAATATTGCCGCGACCGGCGTGCGCCATCCGCCAGCCAGATTTCGCTGTGTCATCGCCTACGTGCGTGAGGCCCGTGACCCTGAACCGTTGCTGGCGCACGGAGTCTGGGAAGGGTATATCACGGATGAACCGGCCGGCGCTAACGGGTTCGGGTATGACCCGGTGTTTTACGTGCCGGATCATGGTTGCACCGCGGCTCAGTTGTCGCCAACGGTAAAGAACTCCATCAGCCACAGGGGGCAGGCGCTGCGCCATCTGGCAGAGTTGATGAAAGAGGCACAAGCGTTTGCGTAATCGAGTAATGCGAACAGTACCCGTCCTTATCCTGTTGCTGGTCACAAGCGTTACCCTGGCACAGGAGCGCAAGGCGATACCGGTGAAGGTCGTGCGGGCTGTCATGGCGCCGGTGTATGAAGAGCTGCCGTTGACCGGCAGTGTCACTACGCGCCGTCAGTCCCGGCTTTCGCCGGAAGTGGCGGGGCTGGTGGCCCGGCTGCATGTGGATGAGGGAGATGAAGTCAGCCGGGGTGATTTATTGCTGGAACTGGACCGGGATATTGCGCGCATCGAGCGAGACAGCAGCGCGGCGCAGGTGGCGGAGGCAACAGCCAGGTTGGCAGAGGCGCTACGCCAACAGGACGAAACGGCGCGCCTGGTGGAGAAGCAACACATTCCACCCACCCGCCATGAAGCCGCCCAGGCTGTGGTTGCCATCGCGCGCGCAGCATTAGAGCGCCTGCACAAGGAGCTGGAACGCCGGCAGGAACTGGTGCGACGCCATAGCGTCAGCGCGCCGTTCGACGGCGTTATTACCCGGAAGATGGTAGAGGCGGGCGAATGGGTGCAGATCGACACTTCGTTGTTGGTGCTGACTGAAATAAACCGGCTGCGGGTGCAGGTGCCGGTGCCCCAGTTTTACTTCGCCGATGTGCATGTGGGCACACCGGTGCGACTTGCTCTGGATGCTTACCCGGGTCGCGAATTCCACGCCCGCGTTACTATGAAAGTCCCACTCAGCAGCGAAGCGGCCCGGACTTTTCCGGTGCGGATAGATCTGGCAAACAGCGAGCGTCTGTTTGCGCCGGGCATGTCGGCGCGAGTGATGTTCCGGCTGGGTGACAGTGGGGCCGCAGAATCCTTGCTGGTATCCCAGGACGCGCTGGTGCGCAAGGCGGACGGCAGCGCCTCGGTCTGGGTGGTGACCCCCGGTAGTGACGGCCTGAGCGCCAGACAAGTCCCTGTCAGCGCCGGTCGCAGTTATCGCAAGCACATCGAGATCACCACCGGCGCGGTGCAGGCCGGCGACCGGGTAGTAGTGCGCGGCAATGAGATCCTGCGCCCCGGCCAACTGGTGGAGATCAAGGAAGAGCTGGAAGTGAATTTATAACCCCCCCTCCGCATGTTCCGATTTGCCATTGAAAAACCGCTGATCATCGCCGTCGGGGTGTTGATCATCTGCTTGTTCGGGCTGCTGGCTATTTTTCGGGTGCCAATCCAGATGATCCCGGATTTAGATGTGCGGGTGGTCACTGTGATTACCCAGTGGCCCGGCGCCAGCCCCCAGGATGTGGAAAAGGAGATCATCATCGAGCAGGAGGAGTACCTGCGGCGCATTCCCGCACTGGAACGCATGATCTCCCAAGCCAGCACCGGGCGCGGGCAGATTGAACTGGAGTTTCCCTATGGCGTCGATATCAACGAGGTATTGATTCGGGTCAACAACGCCCTGACCCAGGTGCCAGGTTATCCGGAAAATGTGGATGAGCCGCGCCTTGTTACCAGCACCGTCTCCAACAACCCCTTCCTGTTTTTTCTGGTGCGCCCCCTGCCGGGCAACCCGCAGAACGTGGATATGGTGGCAATGCGCGATTTTCTCGAGGATCACGTGCGCACGCAGATCGAACGGGTGCCGGGCGTCTCGGAGGCGCGCCTGTGGGGTGGGGCCGAGCGCCAGATCAAGGTCTATGTGGACCCGGTCAAACTGGCCGAGCGCCAGCTCACGCTGACCGAGCTGCGCAATGCCATCCGCGCCCGCAACCGGGATGTGTCCGGGGGCGACCTGGATAGCGGCAAGCGCCGTTACCTGTTGCGCACGGTAGGCCGTTTCCAGACCGTTGAAGACATCGAAAACATGGTTATCGCCCGCCGCGAGGGCGCATTTATCCGTGTGCGCGACCTGGGCTATGCAGAATTGTCCACTTATGAGATCCAAACCTGGTCTTACGGGCGCGGCATTCCCAATATCAGTATTGGGGTGCGCCGGCAGATCGGTTCCAATGTGGTTGAAGTACAGCAACAGGTCATGCACAAGGTGGAAGAATTGAATAACGGACTGTTGCGAGCGCGCGGTTTGCACATGACACTGAATTCCGAAGATGTGCAATACGTGACCGACTCCGTGGTGAAGGTGCGCAACAACCTGCTGACCGGCGCGCTGTTGGCTACCTTGGTCCTGTTTCTGTTCCTCAGGACTCCTGCCGCCACGCTCATCGGCGCCGTGGGTATCCCCATCTGCACCCTGGCCGCCTTTCTCGGCCTGTTGGTCAGCGGGCGCACTATTAACGTCATTTCCCTGGCCGGGGTTGCGTTTGCCATCGGCATGACCCTGGACAATAGTATTGTGGTGCTGGAAAACATCTACCGGCACCTGGTGTCCGGCACGCCGCGCCGACACGCCGCCCTCGACGGTGTACTGGAAGTATGGCCGGCGCTGCTGGCATCCACTCTGACTACGGTGTTCGTGTTCCTGCCCATCATCTTCATCAAACAAGAGGCCGGACAACTGTACTCTGATATCGCAGTGGCTATCTCTGCTTCCATCCTGATGTCCCTGGCGATAGCCACGTTGGTAGTGCCGTCCCTGTGCAGCCGCTTTCTCGCTCCGCACCGAGTTGATCCGGTGACTGCGTCCAGCCTGCACGCACTCGGCGCGCGCATTGGCAACGCGCTGCTGCAATTTGTTGACTGGTTGTTGCAAGGCGTGTCTCGTCGCCTGGCGCTGGTGGGCGTGGTGGCGGGCATTACTCTGCTGATCTTTGCCGCCATTCCCAAGGCGGAATACCTGCCGGAAGGCGAGGAGAGTAAGGTATTCATCCAGATGTATGCGCCGCCCGGTTACAATATCAACGAGATGCATGCTCTTTACCGGGAACTGGATGCTTACCTGGTGTCTTACATCGGCCAGGACCCGCAACTGTACGCGGACGGGGAAGCCGACCTGCCCGGTCTGGATTACGTGGTGGGCTATGCCGGCGCCTCTCGCAACGTCTTAATCGTGCAGGCAACGTCCCCGCATCAGGTTGATGACATGCTGGACATCATCGTGGCGAAAATCAGGGAGATACCCGGCATCCACGCGTTTGCTTCCCGGGGGTCGATTTTCTCCAGCAACTGGGGCGGTTCCCGCAGCATCAACCTGGAATTGAGCAGTCCCGACCTGGTATCTTTGTTTGACGCCGGGCAGCAGGCGTTCGTCAAAGCGCAGTCCGTATTTGACAATCCTCGCATTCGCCCGGAACCTTCCAGCCTGACCATGGGTCAGCCGCTGGTGGAGATCCGTCCTGACTGGGAGCGCGCCAGCGAATTGGGCCTGGATGTGGACGACCTGGGCTACAGTATCTGGACTTTCTCCGACGGCGCGTTCGTGGATGAGTTTTTCCTGGGTGATGAAAAGATCGATATTTTCCTGTATTCCACCCAGGGCACCATTCAGCAGCCGGAGGATGTGGATAACATTATGTTGTATGCCCCCCAGGGCGGCATGGTGCCACTCAGCGCAGTGGCAGACATCCGCCAGACGGTTAATACCGAGACCATCCGCCGGGTGGACGGCGCCAGAACCATTACCTTAGGCATCATCCCGCCGCGCGCTATTCCGTTGGAGCGGGGGGTGGAGATAGTGCGCAACGACGTTATCGCCGCGTTACGGGTCAGCGGCGAGATCGGAGACGACATCAGCATGAACATCACCGGCGCCAGCGACCAGCTTAGCGCTACCCGCGCGGCCCTGGCCGGGAACTTCATTGTCGCGATAGTCATTGCTTACCTGCTGCTGGTAGCTATCTTTTCGCACTGGGGCTACCCGCTGCTGGTAATGACCACCGTGCCCATCGGCATCGGCGGCGGCTTGTTTGGTCTGTGGTTGCTGAACGCCATTGGCGGCAACCTGTCGCTGCTGGGACTTGCCAATATCCACCAGCCGTTTGACGTGATCACCATGCTCGGCTTCCTGATCCTGATTGGCACGGTAGTGAACAACCCCATTTTGATCATTGACCGCACCTTGCGCAATATCAAGACCCGGGGCATGGCCGCTGTTGATGCAGTGCAGGAAAGCGTGCGCGCCCGCCTGCGGCCGATCATGATATCCAGCATAACGACCGTGTTCGGCCTGTCGCCCCTGGTATTTAACCCCGGCGCCGGCACTGAGTTATACCGCGGCCTCGGCGCCATCGTCATGTTCGGCCTGCTGTTCTCCACGCTGATAACGCTGACTTTCATGCCGACCTTGTTGTCGCTAACGTTGCAGGTTGGGGAACGGCTGGGACTATCCTCACAGCACGCGGATTAGAAAGCTACCCACGGAGGTATAAAATGAATACTCGACACCTTATCGCCACTGAACTGTTGCCAGGTTTGGAGTTAGTGCCTGAGATCGCCCTCAGAACTGACACGCTGGTGGAAATGCGACGACTCCTCGACACAACTTTGGTCCTTGACGAGGAAGAATATGCCCATCCTGAGATAGAGATTGAACACCTCAGTATTGCTCACGCTTTTGCTGGGCCTGACGTCAAAATTATTGTTTACAAACCCAGGAACTCTATTGCATCAATTCCCGCCTGCGTTTCCATCCATGGAGGCGGATATGTAGCAGGGACGGCTGCTTTCAGTGGGCCCGGAAATGTGCGTACTGCCGCCGAAGTGGGCTGTATGGTGGTCTCGGTGGACTACCGTCTGGCCCCGGAAACCAGAGCCCCCGGGGCAGTGGAAGATTGCTATTCCGCCTTGAAGTGGCTGCACGAAAATGCTGACGAGCTGGGTGTGGATCGTAACAGAATCGCAATAGGCGGCGAAAGCGCCGGCGGCGGCTTGGCTGCGGCTTTGGCGCTACTTGCCCGTGACCGGGGCGAATTTAACATTTGTTTTCAGGTATTGATCTACCCCATGCTTGATGATCGCAC
This sequence comes from Gammaproteobacteria bacterium, assembly GCA_026709915.1. GTDB lineage: Bacteria > Pseudomonadota > Gammaproteobacteria > Eutrophobiales > Eutrophobiaceae > JAAXHV01. Next base: position 751 of record JAPORZ010000022.1, on the reverse strand, counting down.
GGCTGCGGGGCAGAACGACAATCCGCATACCGGCGAATTCCTGTGGACAAGTGAGTCAAACGCCTTCGGTTGGGAGGCTTTGCTGGGAGCAAAACCCGGTGGCGCTAACGTTTCGCCCTACGCCGCCGCCGCACGCGCAACCGACTTGTCAAATTTGCCCCCTGCTTATCTCAGTGTCGGTTCACTGGATCTGTTTCTTGAAGAAAATATTGACTACGCCACACGTATGCTGCGTGCGGGTGTAAACGTTGAGTTACATGTTTATCCCGGCGCCTACCATGGGTATGAGATGGCGGCAGAATCCCTCATAGCAATTCAGTCTGAAAAAGAACGGCGCGACGCACTAATAAGGGCTTTTACAACTTAATTGCACGTAATGACATAAAGTTGCCATTACAATGGCAGTTTTCACCGCGTCTGGCGCCTCGGACAGGTTCACGGTAACCGCAGAGAGGAGGTTTGTTCGCATTATTTTATGTTGCATATCTAACTTTCAAAGTAAGGTCACCTCTATTAATTAGAGGTGACCGTGCAGCACAGGGATGTGCTGCCATTTTTAAGCACGTAAGTGCTTGAAAATGAAGAAAATGAAAAATCACACTTTTTCATTTCCGTCTCTGAAAATGCCACGGATGGCATTTTTAGAGGTTACCGTAAGATAAACAACATTAAAACAGGAGCTTCACATCCTGTCAATAGGGCAACCGCACACTTTTATACATATCACACAGGTTGTCCGAATAAAATCTCT
>JAPORZ010000049.1 GCA_026709915.1 Gammaproteobacteria bacterium | reverse complement strand
AAAAATGCCACGGAGGGCATTTTTAGAGGTTACCTACTAATATCAGTAGTCCTGTAGAGTCTCAGCGTAAAGTAAGGGACTACTAAACCGGGTTGCCGCACTCCCTTAAATTCTGCTTCTATTTCCGTTGCCGCGCTTTTATCCTCTGTGCCGATGGCAGATGGAATACTTCATTTGCCCCCAAACATCTCCTGCCGGAGGGAGGAAAGAATGAAGATGAAGCATATCAGCATCAGCGCCACCGTGTCGGGCATTTTGTTTTTGTTCCTGTCAACCACGTTTGTGCAAGGCCAGGAGTTGCAGCTCGAAGAGATCGTAGTCACCGCGCAAAAGCGTTCTGAAGCGCTACAGGATGTGCCCATTCAGGTTTCTGCCTACACCAGTGAGACGATAGCAGCTGCCGGCATTACCAGCACCCAGGATTTTATCAACCTTACCCCGAACATGAGTCTGGATGATTCCGACACCTACCACAATACCTTTGTGGTGATGCGCGGGGTGGCGCAAACCCAAAACACCGACTCCCCCGTTGCGATTGTCGTGGACGGAGTCCCCCAGAATGACCAGAAGCAGCTGAAGATGCACCTGTTCGATATAGAACGTATCGAAGTATTAAAAGGCCCGCAAGGCGCGCTGTACGGTCGCAACGCCATCGGCGGCGCAGTGAACATAATCACCCGCGCGCCGACAACCGAGCCGGAGGGCTATATCAAAGGCAGTTACGGCAATGGCGAGGCGCTGGACCTTACCGCCGGCATCTCAGGCGCCCTGCTTGACGACAAGCTGCTGGTCAGGCTGGCGGGTATTTACAAGGAAGATAATGGCCGCATTCATAATGATTTTCTCGACACTGAAGTTGACTTTATCGACCACGACTATGCAATCCGCGGCCGCGTACAGTTGCTGCCCACTGATTGGTTGACGCTGGATTTTCGTGGCATGTATAACGATTTCAGGGCCGGCAGTCAGTGGGATACCCCCGTTTTCAGCCGGGACCCCAACGATTTCGATGAGCCGGAGGTGAACCTGCGCGGTTTTACCTACGGAGAAGTTAAGGAATTTACCTTCAAGTTCGACGCAGAACTTGATTTTGCGACATTAACAGGCATCACCGGTTATACGGAATTTGACGAGATTAACCGCGGCGACCTGGATTTCAGAAATCCGGTTGACAGTCCGGGTGGCTTTTTCGGCGCCGGTTTTGGCCTCGGTCAGGGGCAGGATCGTTTTGTCGAACTCATCAGCCAGGAACTACGGCTGGTATCGCCGGACGCGCAGCCGTTGCGTTGGCTGCTGGGCGCCTACTACATCAACACCAAACGTGATTTGCAGACACGTGGATTTGTGGATGTCGGCGGCGGTTTCGGTCAGATTGATGTGCCGGGGGCATTGTTGATTAACCGGCAGGAGTCAAATGATAACGACGCCTTTGCCCTGTTTGGTGAACTGAGCTTCGACCTGACGGATAAGGTCACCTTGTCGGCTGCAATCCGCTACGATGAAGACAACCGGGAACAAACCGATCCGACAACCGGAAATGTGCGTGAGGATACTTTCGATTCAGTGCAACCGAAGGTGACATTAACCTACCAGCCGGCAGACCGGAAACTGGTTTATGCCACTTACAGCACCGGCTTCCGCTCCGGCGGTTTTAATGCGCCCGGGGTACCCATTGATATGTTTCGGGATGAAACCCTGGACAATTTCGAGGTTGGTTTCAAATCCAGCTGGGCCAACAACCGGATTATCGTCAACGGCGCCTTCTACTATACGCTGGTGGATGATTTTCAGTTCATATTCTTCGATGTGGCTACGGCGGCGCAGGTATTGACCAATATTGAAGAGGTTGACATCTATGGGTTTGATCTGGAAACAAAAGCCCTGCTAGCGCCCGGCCTGCAATTTTATGCAGGCGTTGGCACCACCGACAGTGAGATAAAAGAGCTCACCGTGTTTCCCGGCAATAACGGCAACAAGGCGCCCAAGACCACAGATTGGTCACTGAATGCCGCGTTACAGTACAACCGGACGTTAAGCGCCAATGTGGATGGTATGTTCAGGATTGATTTTGAGCATCGGGGCGATAGAAACTGGCAGGTTGACGGTGTTGCCGTACAGGAGCCGATCGATCTTGTGAATCTGCGTCTAGGCCTTGAATACGGACAGTTCGGTGTTTACTTCTGGGCCAAAAACCTGACCGATGAGCGCTATTACACCGATTATAACTCCATTGAATTTACCGGCCTCGATGTGGATATCGGTTATCTGGCCCCGCCCCTGAGTTATGGGGTTGAGACCAGTTATCGTTTCTGATGCTCAGCGACCGCGGTCAGACTGAAAGTCGGTAGCGTGCGCGCTTTAATGTCGTCAGTGCACACCGGGAAGCGCCCATGCGTGTAGGTGTCGATGTCGGGGGGACCAATACCGATGCGGTGTTAATGCAGGGCCGCGCAGTGCTGGCCGCGGCCAAGGCGCCCACCAGCGCAGATGTGGTCAGTGGCATGATCAGCGCCATCCGCAAGGCGCTGGATGATTCCGGCGTGGCGGCGGAAAAAATTGGCAGTGTGATGGTGGGCACCACCCAGTTCATTAACGCCTTTGTCGAGCGCAAACACCTTTCGGACGTAGCGATAATGCGCATCGCCCTGCCCATGACGGCGGGGATCCCGCCGCTGGTGGACTGGCCGGATGACCTGCGTCAGGCTATCGACAGCCATATCTACATGATCAGGGGAGGCTGTTATTACACCGGCCAGGATTACCTGCCCGCGGATGAACAGGCTATTGTCGCGGCCGCCAAGGATATAGCCCGTAAAGGCATCGGGGCTATTGCCCTGACGTCCATTTTTTCGCCTATCCGTCCGGATATCGAAGAACGGGCGGCGGCGTTGATACGTTCGGTCGCGCCGGATGTTTCGATAACCCTGTCCCACCAGCTCGGCGGGTTGAGTCTGATCGAACGGGAAAATGCCTGCATAATCAATGCCTCATTGCTGTCCCTGGCGCGCACTGTCATGGCCTCATTCAGGCAGTCGTTGCAGGCCTTGAATATCAAGGCCGAGCTTTATGTTACGCAAAATGACGGGACCCTGATGCGCGCCGACTATGCCGAGCAATACCCGGTGATGACGTGTTCGGCAGGCCCGACCAACAGTATGCGCGGCGCCGGGTTTTTATCAGACTTGGAGGAGGCCATTGTCATTGATATTGGTGGAACCAGCACGGATGTGGGCTTTCTCAAGCATGGGTTTCCCAGAGAATCGACCGATGCCAGCGATGTCGGCGGTGTGCGCACCAATTTCAACATGCCTGACGTACTGTCGGTTGGCCTGGGTGGCGGCAGCATCATTACCACGGCAGACGGCTTGTCCGTAGGCCCGCAATCAGTGGGCAACCAACTCCTGCAGGAAGCCAGAATCTTCGGCGGACAAACCTTGACCGCAACGGATATAGCAGTCGCTCTCGGTCAGTGTGAATTAGGCGACAAGGCGCTGTTAAACGACTTGCCGCAGCAGGTCAGGGATGCAGCTATGGACGTTATCTGCCGCAAAGTTGAAACGGCAATCGACCGCATAAAAACCAATGCCCGCGCAGTGCCGGCCATCCTGGTTGGCGGTGGCCATATACTGCTGCATCGCACTCCCCGCGGCGTCGCGCAGGTACACCGGCCCGAACACGCCACGGTTGCCAATGCTATCGGCGCCGCCATGGCCCAGGTTGGCGCCCGGATCAAGCGCATTGTTGACTATTCCGAATCAGGACGGGAAACAGTTATTGACCAGGTATCCAGACAAGCCCGCGCCATGGTCGTCAAGGCAGGCGGTATTCCCGCTACGGTAACGATCGTTGAGATAGAAGAAATGCCCATGACACATATACAGAACAATGCGGTCAGCTTGAAAGTCAGGGCGGTTGGCGATTTGGCTATGGAGTTGTAAAAGTACTGATGAAGATCGATACAGTAGAACAAATCAGGGATATGGCCCGGGGCGCCGCGTTCTTAGGGTCGGGTGGCGGGGGCGACCCTTACATCGGGCAGTTGATGTTGCAACAGGAGGTGCTGCAGGGCCGCCTGCCCGACATCATCAAGGCCGCGCAACTCGACGATGAGGCCAGGGTCATATCTGTCGCGGGCATAGGCTCGCCGCCGGTGCTGTTGGAACACCTGTTGTCCGGCACCCTGTTTGCGCGGTTGCTGGAAAAAATGGAGGCGCATCTTGGTTACCGCATAGACGCCTTGATTTCCGCTGAAATTGGCGGTTTGAATTCGATGATGCCGTTGGCGGTGGGCGCGCGTGCACAACTTCCGGTGCTGGATGCAGACGGGATGGGACGCGCGTTCCCGCACCTGGAAATGGTGACCTTCAGTGTTTACGGTTGTCGGGCAACCCCGGCGATGCTACTCAATGAATTGGGAGATTGCGCCGTGATCGATGCTCACGATGACTTAACTGCAGAAAAAATGGGCCGGTCGATCACTGCCAGTCTGGGCGCCATGGCGTATATGGCGCTGTATCCGATGACCGGCAAGCAGGTAAAGCATTACGCGGTGCACGATACCATATCGCTGTGCCTGACTATCGGTCGTGGTATCCGTCATGCGCGCGCAACGCTGGATGATCCGATCACCGGACTGGTGGCTGAACTGGAGCAACCGGAAACCGGACGCTGCTGCCGGCTGTTATTTGACGGCAAGATAACGGATGTGACCCATGAGATAAAAGACGGTTGGCACTTCGGCACGGTAAAGCTGGCGAGTCACCACGGTAGCGATGACGTTATGGTCATTGATATCCAGAATGAATACCTTGCGGCCCGGCGTAACGACAAAACAGTTGCCATCGTGCCGGATTTGATCTGCCTGCTTGATGCCGACACGCTGGAGCCGCAAACGGCCGAGAAGCTCAAATACGGACAACGCGTCAAGGTAGTAGGCTTCAGCGCCGCTCCCATCATGCGCAGGCCGGAGTGTCTCGAAGTATTTGGCCCTCAGGCCTTCGGCTATAAGGAGGCCTTTCTGCCACTGGAGGATGTTGACTAATCTGGATTATAATACGCGCCATGGAACATCAATTCTGGCATGAGAAGTGGGAAGAGAATCAAATTCCCTTCCACAGGGGGGATGTCAACCCGGTGTTGACCAACAACTGGCGCGCGCTGGAGGCGCCTGCGGGCGGTAAGGTGTTGTTGCCGCTGTGCGGAAAAACCCGGGATCTGGCGTGGCTGACGGCCCAGGGCCATCAGGCGCTGGGGGTGGAGTTAAGTGAGATTGCTGTGCGCGCATTTTTTGAGGAGAACGGTCTGGTTG
>JAPORZ010000038.1:3621-5331 GCA_026709915.1 Gammaproteobacteria bacterium | reverse complement strand
GCCAGGCGCAGATCGCGCAGTTTTTCCAGTGCATTGAGCAGCACTGGCAGGGGCGGGCCGCTGGCGGTAATATTGACCAGTCCTTCTTCAGGCAGGGCCGCAGCCGGTTGTTCGATGAACTTCTGTACCAGGTTGTCATGGTGGGAAGCGGCAGTGGCGCCGTGTAGCGCAACTACTTCCAGATAGGCCTTGAGGTTTTTTTGGAACCAGTCGCGGGCGCGGTACTGAGCCAGGTCCTGCAGGAACTCGTCCATGAAACTTTTACGTCGCATACAATCCTTCAATAACGCCTGCTCCTCGGGCAGCATGAACAGGAACTTATCGACCAGCACCTGCGCATAGGACGGGTTGTCGGCGCTGCACAAGCCCAGCAGCAGGTCGATGACGTTGATGCCGGCAAAGTCGCCGGCATTGGCGCCGCGGTAGATATTGGGGCCGACCCGGTAGGGTTTGTAGTACGGGCGCACGCAGTTGAAGAAACGGTCGGTGTCCAATTCGTCGAACAGACGTTCATTAAAGCGGATAACATCTTCCAGGGCGGTCCTGGCCAGTTCAAACAAATACGCAGTTAAGGGGTGAGAAATCCCCAGCGGCAGGATGCGGCACAGCGCATCGGCGGCACGCTGGTAGGCGAAGATCCCCAGGATGTTGTAATCCAGAAATACGAACTCATCTTTCAATGAGGTAAACGAGCGGTACACACCGTCTTTGGCCGGGTTGAAGGTCGCCATGTGGCTGGTGGCGAAGCGCGGGGTCACGCCCAAGGTGGTCGCTAAGTGCAGGGCCAGCGCTGACGCTTCGACCAGCGGCGAGGTGGTCTCCCGTGACGGCTCGGTAATATCATGCCGACGGCACGCAGCCATGAAAAAGCCGACACAACCGAGCAGGTTGTATTGCCGGTCGAACCCCTCGTCGGTATTGCCCTCCCTGAGCAGGGGAACAATATGGCGGTTGCCCTCCGCCACCAGGTTTTGCTTGATCGAATCTCCCACGCCGGCAACAGCCTGGCGGTTTTCCTGGGCGAAGTATATCTCCTCCAGCTCCGTGTTCATTTCCACGAAGGCAGTGCGCAGCCAGTGGTCGAACAGTTCTGTATTATTACTCATTTTCCAGCCGCTGCCAGTAAGCCCGTACAGTCTGCTTCATGTCCCGACGCAGCAGCAGGATGCCGAACAGGTTGGGTAGCGCCATCAGGGCCAGGGTGACGGCAGAGAACAGCCAGACCATAGAGGTATCAACGACTGCGGCGATGAAGAAGGCCGCGCAATAGAACAGACGGTAGGGCAGCACCCAGCGCAGTCCGAACAGGTAGGTGATGGCGCGATCGCCGTAGTAGGACCAGGCGATGGCGGTAGTGAAGGCAAACAACATCAGCCCCAGGGTGACTGCGTACTGGCCGTAATCGCCGAGGAAGCTGCGCTTGAACGCTTCGACCGTGAGCGGCACGGAATGCAGCAGGGACTTGCCGCGCAAGGCCACCGCGCCGGCCTGCTCAACGGCCAGTTTACCATCCCGGATCAGTATGGGACCGTTGTAGGCGGCGCCGTTAACGTGAAAATAGACATCCTCGGCAATGGAGCGGTTGTGCAGAATGGTGATGCCGGTATCCGTGAGGCGGCCGTCTGCCACGTTAAAGCTGCCATTGGCCGGTTCCACCGGCTGCTGGCCCGACGTCAGGCCGTTGAGGTGTCGGAACAGCGCCTGCACCTG
>JAPORZ010000038.1:0-3378 GCA_026709915.1 Gammaproteobacteria bacterium | reverse complement strand
CCCGCGGTTGACGCCGCGATTAAACGCGTAGGCGAAGGTGGCGCCGAGGAAGCCGCCGGTCGCAGCGCTATTGGTGAAGGCGCTGGCGAATACGCTGAGAAAGGCCGGGATCACGTCCTCAATATTGGCTACGATGACTGCCAGGGCGGCAATGAAATAAAGCAGCCCCATGAGCGGCACAATGGCTGAGGTGACACGGGCGATACGGCGGATGCCGCCGAGGATGACCAGGCCGAGCAGGCACGCAAACAGCGCGCCCGTGATCCAGGTGGGGATGCCAAAGGACGAATTAAGGCCGGCTGCCATGTTATTGCTCTGCGGCATGTTGCCGGAGCCCAGGGTGCTGAAAATCGTCGCCACCGCAAAGAACACGGCCAGCCACTTCATGTTCAGGGCGCGTTCCATATAGTACATGGGGCCGCCCGCCATCTCGCCTTTGTCGTCCTTGACGCGGTATTTGTGCGAGAGGGTCACCTCCACGAACTTGGTGGTCATGCCCACAAAGGCCGTGGCCCACATCCAGAACAGCGCGGCCGGGCCACCCAGGTGCAGCGCCAGGGCCACACCACCGATGTTGCCGGTGCCCACGGTGCCGGACAGGGCCGTGGACAAGGCCTGGAAGTGGGAGGTGTCGCCTTCGGCCTCGCGACGGGTATGACGCCCGGTCAATGTCGCCCAGGCGCGCCTGAAGTAGCGTATCTGCGGGAAGCCGAGGTACAGGGTAAAAAACACGCCCGTGCCAAGCAGCAACCACGGAAAATACCAGGCCGCCCCTAAAATGCTGTCAAGAAAGGAGAATAAATCGCTGAACACTTGCATATCCCGCCAGTATCCATGAGTGCCGCGTAAACATCAACCGGTCAGTTATAAAATCCGGTTTACCGTATAACCTGCGGGCAGTTCGGGTAACTCCATTTGTCTCCATTTATTTTTGCATTATGCGGAGGGGCGTTATATCATTCCACTCGGTCTTCAATCCGCATAGGAGCACAACATGAATAGATTATTTATGGTCATACTCACAACGCTACTGCTACCCGGCATGGCGCTCGCGCATCACCACGACGAGGACGTCAAACAGGTCAGAAAACACGACGCTGTGCTGTTCATTGAGCCGAACCTTGAGGAAGAACAGAAACAGCCGGCGGCAGCGACCCTGGAAGAACAGCGGCACACGCACCAACACCTTATGCAACCCGAACTTGAGCGGAGGTAAAGGTTCTGCTTATAAGGAACCATCCAGTTGAACGATTAACTTGTATGCGAGTCAAGCCTGGAATTGGCCATTATTATTGGTAGCTTGTTCCACGCAGTACTTGAAGAGGGTGATTTGGGCATCAGGTTGTAAGTAATGCGGTCTCTGGCATCTATGTAATCGGATTTACAAGTCTGGCGTGGTTGGCGCGCCTTGCTCGTTTGCTTCTTTCGTGGCGCACCGACCAAAAAAATTTTGGCCTGTTGTGCACTGCCGGGTTTGAAGGTTAGCAACAAGCGTGTCGATATCATACTCACATTCCAGCGCCATGCTGTCTTTGATCTGCCACAATTCCTGGATGATTTCATCTGGCACCGTTAGACACTCCCATCAGTTCTTGCGGAGTACAGATTTCAGGGCTGTTATAGCCATGGGCGGCGCAAATGTTTCGTATGTCGGGTTTGGTTTCGGCATTATCAAGATGTCGATAGTTCCACGTTAAGAGATAGTCTATACCATGCACCGCGGAGACTGCAATATGAAGTGCATCATTCAGGGCTTTGGGTGGCAGTGCTCCTTTATCAAGCAGCGCCTTGGATAACTCTATGACGTCCTGCGTGGTCGGCAATCTTGGAATACCAGACAACGCCTCAAGTCGTAAAGTGCTTGCAGCCGGGTTGCCTCTTGCGGCTTCTTCAAGCGTTATATCTGAGGTATAGATGTTAAACCGATTTCGCTGCATCTCCCACCAGTCGACGGTAATTTTCTGTCCAGCCGCTGCCAGCAGGTCACGCGTAGGACGCGCGGTCAAATAGGATACTACCGACGTTTCGATATAGACGGTTTTTTTCTCCATTTAACCTGTCTTCGCTCGTCTCATCATGACGGTAAAGCCTGCTTTCCCGGCAAATCCCCTTCCACCTTGAAGGTGGTCACCACCCTGGTTGCCAGCATTACCTATGCTTCCCTGAAAAACAATGGGTTGCTCATCAATAATGGCCTGTACAGACACTTTTATTGACATATTTTTTGGAGAAAAATGACTCTGAAAAGTCTCGTCTTTAATGCTGTCAAGAATTGCCTTGACTGCGTTATGATTGCTAACAGCACCAGACATTTCAGGTTTTTTCTTTACTGCTTCGTCATAACATGAAAGTGCTTCTCTGAAACGACCCAGAATAACTAATACGTTACTTTCACCGCAGGTACTTACGCACCGCCTCCAGCACCAGGGGCCAGGTGGTACTGGCCGGGTTGATGACCTCGAAGTGGCCGGATGCGGGCGCCATTATCCGGTCAATCGTAGTGTCGCCGATGGCGCGTGCGGCGGTGACGTAGGCTTCACCGAACGGCGTCCACTCCGTATCGTGCACGCCCATTAACACCGTGTGCCGGACCCCTATAGGGGCCATGCGCGCCGGCTCTGCATACGCGTAGCGGCCCGGATACTCCGCCGGCGAGCCGTGCATCAGTCGATCTATCACGTTATCGCAGACACCTTGTTGGTGCAGTTGGGTGAGCGCGGCGGCGGGAGCCAGCGCCACCACGCCGGCCAGGACCAGCGGGTCAGGCAGGTACAGATCATGGTCGGTGGGTATCCTGGCACGCGCCCCGGCCCAGAGCGCCAGGTGGCCGCCGGCCGAATGCCCCATTGCCACTGCCCGGGCAAGGTCCAGCGGGTGTTCCAGGGCCAGACTCCGCAGGTGGTCGATACCGGCGCCAATGTCGAGCAGCAGACCGGGGTAGGTGCCGCCCGGGTTACCCACCCGGCGGTATTCCAGGTTCCAGACTGCAATGCCTTCATCCCGCAGCGCCCCGGCCAGAGGGCGGGTCGTGTTGATGTCGTACTCGGCCAGCCAGCAACCGCCGTGAATAAACACCACTACCGGAAACGGTCCGTCGCCCTCGGGAATATGCAGTTCCCCGAATTGCAACGGGTCATTACCATAGGCGATCCTGGCGCCCGGCAGCCCGGATGACAGCTGCGCCAGCAGGTCGTCCACCGTCATAATGTCAGCCCGTGCGCCGAACAGCGCCGAACAAAGCCACAGCGCCACCGCACCAAGCGTTGAACTCGGTCTCATTTTTTTCTCCCCATCAGCAGTTACTTTTGATAACATACCACAGACGAGCCGTTCCGACGCCAACCATTACCGATAATCTGACTTAACGGACTGACTTAA
>JAPORZ010000169.1 GCA_026709915.1 Gammaproteobacteria bacterium | reverse complement strand
TACCGGCGTAATTCCAAGATTCTGATCAAGGAACTGGAGTCCTCATAAGCAGGCGAAAGTAAATGCCGATAAGACAACATAAGGGAACCTCTAAAAATGCCCTCCGTGGCATTTTTAGAGGTTCCCATAATCTAACGGATATCTCTCCCCCTTCAAAGTTGGTTTTACTTCATCATATAAGCGCGGTCGTGTGGTCCGACGGTCAAAAATACAACTGTTTCGTCGGTTCGGTCTTCACAGAAGCAATACTGGCATTCCTTGACGCTTCGGCATTCTTCACAGATCACGAAAATCACTCGAAAGTTCCTGCCTATCCGCGCACTGCGGCAGCCTCGCAAGTCTAGTCCTCCAGCAACTTTTCCAAGGTATTCTGTTCGATCATAAGGGTCCTCCAGGATTTGCCCGACTCTTTTCCGGATGCGCTTACGCAAACTTGAATAACGCGCAAGATTACGCACGAACTGGTCTTCATAAAAAGCCTGATGTTCATCCACTCCAGACTTCCTCGTGGGTGTGGAATTTCAGCTCTCCCTTTTTTCTCCGCTCAGAAATATTAACCATGTCTTCGTGAAGCGGGGATTCCTCGTGCCACTCCAATATCCCTTGCCGGCGCGAAGCAAACTCCAAGAGTTCTTCATGGACCACCTTACGGATGAGTTTTTCCAATTGTTGAACACTTAAGGTAACTTTGCTTTTTTGCGTTGCTGTCACGTTGCCGCTCATTTTCAAGTTCTCGTCTCTTGGTTGATTTAAGGGCGCCTCTAAAAATCAGAGGTGCGCGTGCAGCCATATGCTGCCCGTAGGGTTGCGTCCACGGATGGACGCAATGACGGAAATGGAAAATCATACTTTTTCATTTCCGTCTCTGCTTATGTGCCACGGAGGGCATTTTTAGAGGTTACCTTAAGCGTTATGCACTTCTGATTTTCTCCAAGCTCCTACGACAGTTTACTCAATTCCTATCTTTCATTCTATAGGTTGCCGTTAACAAAACGGGATTTAAACCCCGGCGTGAACTTCTCCCGAAAACCTTCGTCGTGATGCATGATGAAATAGGCCGCCAGTCCGTACTGCACAGCCAGCGTATAACCGGCTTCCGGGCCCAGCGCCAGCAGGGCGGTGGCCCAGGCGTCGGCGTGCATGGCGGCGGGGTGTAGCACCGTTACCGAGGCGAGGTTGTGGGTGACCGGGTAGCCGCTGCGGGGGTCTATGGCGTGTGAGTAGCGGCGTCCGTCCTGCTCGAAGAAATTGCGGTAATCGCCAGAGGTTGCCATGGCCATGTTATGCAGTTGGACGCTGCGTCGCACCTGGCGTTGGCCGGCCAAGGGTTGTTCTATTCCTATTTGCCAGGGTTGTTGTTTGTTGTTCACGCCGCGGGCGCGGATTTCGCCGCCGATTTCCACCAGGTAGTTTGCCACCTGTAGTTGTTCCAGGTAATCGGCCAGCTGGTCCACTGCGTAACCTTTGGCGATGGCAGAGAGTTCCAGAGACATGTTGCCATGGGCTTTTTGCAGACTGGAAGTTGCAGTGTCCAGTTGCAGTTTCTCGTAGCCGACCAGGTGCAGGGCGCGGGTGACCTGAGCTGCCTCCGGCACAGTGAAGTCCCGTCCGGGCGCAAAGCCCCACAACTCGAGTAGCGGGGCAACCGTGACATCGAACGCGCCTTGCGTGCGCCGGCTCAGCTGCCGGGCTGCCAGCAACACTTCCATCAGTGGCGGGCTGACGGGAACCCAGGCGCTGGTGTTGGTGGCGTTTATCCGTGACAGTTCCGACTCAGGCAGGTAGGTGGACATCTGCCCATTGACCTGCTCCAGCATGGCCTCGAACTGCGCTTGCAACGGTTGCCTGGGCAACGGCAGGGTCTCGGCGTTGACCAGCACGGCATAGCTGGTGCCCATGGTCAGACCGGTGAATGTGTGCAGGGACGGAGCGGGGGGGGCAGGTAACAGAAAAAACAGCGCCGGCAGCAACACGAGAGTAGCTGCCAGACAAATACACAGCCTTTGTTTTAACCGCATTCCCCGCACTCCGTGCCCCTCTCAAGCGGAGCACAAACGCAGAATGAACGATTGCGCCGGTTGTCGCTCGTGCAAGGGTAGCGCCTGCTCCCTGCTATTTCGCGCCCGCTGCCCGTTGCTTAGGAGGCGCCGCAAACGGTAGCTCGTGGCGGAAATAGGGAATGACCAGCTCAATATCACCCTTCAAGTGTTTGCTCTTGACGCGGTTCCAGTAGTCAGCTGTGAGCAGGTCGCCGTGCACCTCTAAGAACAGCGCTCGCAACTCTGCGTCCATGGACAGGAACTTGATAAATTCTTCCGGAAAAATATCGTTTTTGTTGACGTGAAACCAGACATCTGAGCGCAGCAGGTCTTCATCATCGTCGCTGTCCGGTATGTCGCGAAAAACGCATTCCGTGACCAACGCCACCTCGTCATAATCGTAGAACACCAGGCGTCGGTGGCGGGTGACGCCGAAGTTTTTCAGCAGCAGGTCGCCGGGAAAAATGTTGGTGTTGGCCAGGTCCTTGATGGTTTGTCCGTAATCCAGGATGGCCTCTCTGGCCTGCGTGCGTTCGACCTCTTTCAGGTACAGGTTTAACGGTCGCACCCGGCGCTCGATATAGACGTGGTCGATGATGACTTGATCGCCGTCAATACGCACCGTCTCTGCCGCTTCATCGAGCAATTCATCCAGCAACGCCTTAGCGAACCGGCTAAGCGGAAATTCCAGGTTGCGAAATTCCTGGGTATCGATCAGGCGGCCAGCCCGATCGTGCCGGGACACCAGGCGGTACTTGTCTTGTACCTCAGCGCGGCTGATGGTCTTGGGATAGCCGAACTGGTCGCGAATAACCTTGAACACCAGGTCGTAGGAAGGCAGGTTGAACACCAGCATCACCAGTCCCTTGTCACCTTCTGCGTGCGTGAACTTGTCATCTGTACTTTGCAGGTGATGTGAAAAAATCCGGTGGCGCTCGGTCTTGCCCTGGCGCAGTCTACCCAGCACCGTATATAACTCGTCAATAGGCTTGCCCGGCAGGATGGAATGCAGAAAATGCACCGCGCCGATGACGGAGTGCGGGTTGGCAAAGTAATAGGAGCGGGTATAACTGAATACGATGCTGACTTCTTCCTCGGACAACAGCGTCGCATCCACCGCTATTCCCCGGTTGGTGTTTTTCAGGGCGATGACGATGGGGTTGGTATGGCCTTGCTGGATGGTGCGCCCGATCAGGTAGGCGCGGGCTGATTGAAAAAAAGCTGAATTGATAAATTCAAACCTGAGGAACTCACCGTGCTGTTTCAGGTGGGCCTGGAAATAGCGCTGTATTAACTGGGCGATGGTTCTGGTATCGGCATCAATATCCTGGTAGGGCACTTTGAAGGCGAAGTCATCGAGAATGGTTTTGAAGGTCTTGTCCAGCGTGCCCCAGTATGGATAGCGGTTCAGGGTCAGGGTTTCAAACGGGTTGAAACCTTCGTCCGGTGGCGACGATACGAACTCAATTTCCGGGTCTATACCCACCGTGTCAAAAATACGCCGGGTAATGGAATTGAAGAACGTTTTCATAAACCCGGCGTCGGGCACATTGAACAAGCGGTCGCCGAAATAACGGCGGGCGCTGTGCCAGAGCCTGCGGTCGATGACTCTGGGGCCGAGGTCCTTGCGCAGGGAGACGACGATGCGACGCACGGATTTTTCGTAGAGCTCAACGCGTTCAATAATGTCCTGCTGATGCCCGCCCCAGTCCTGCTGCTCGAAACGACGCCGGGCGCGCTCCGTGATACGCGCAAAGTTCTCGTTGTATTTCAGGAAGCCTTCGTAGATAAACTCCGAGATGCGGGCGATAGTCTGCTTGCGTTGCTCGGACATTAGTACTCTTTCAACCTGAAGCCGATTTACATATTCGCAATCATGGCCTGGCCGAACTCACTGCAACTGACCTTGTTGGCCCCTTCCATCAGGCGGGCAAAGTCGTAGGTAACGGTCTTTGCTGAAATCGTGTTGTCCATGCCGGATATGACCAGATCAGCCGCTTCCGTCCAGCCGAGATAACGCAGCATCATCTCGCCGGACAGCACCAGAGAACCAGGGTTGACCTTGTCCTGATTGGCATACTTGGGTGCGGTGCCGTGCGTCGCCTCAAACACTGCGTGGCCGGTGTCGTAGTTGATATTGCCCCCCGGCGCAATGCCGATACCGCCGACCTGCGCCGCCAGCGCATCCGACAGGTAATCACCGTTCAGGTTCATGGTGGCAATGACGTCAAACTCCCGAGGGCGGGTCAACACCTGTTGCAAGGTGATGTCGGCAATGGCGTCCTTGATGAGTATTTTACCGCCAGCCAGCGCCTCTGCCTGTTCCTGGTTGGCCGCCTCGGCGCCCTTGGCCGCGCGCGTGCGTTCCCATTGATCCCAGCTGTAGGTCTGCTCCGGAAACGAGGTTTCCGCCAGTTCGTAGCCCCAGTTGCGGAACGCGCCCTCGGTGTATTTCATAATGTTGCCCTTATGCACAAAGGTCACACTCTTGCGCTTGTTGTCCAGCGCATAGCGGATGGCGGCCTGTACCAGACGCCCGGTGCCTTCCTGCGAAATCGGCTTGATGCCGATGCCGGTGGTGTCCGGGAAGCGGATTTTGCGGTAATAGTTGGGGAAGGCTGCCTGCAACAGTTCCAGAAATTTCCGGTTGTCTTCCGTGCCTTGCTCGAACTCAATGCCGGCATAGATGTCCTCGGTATTTTCCCGGAAGATCACCATGTCCACATCCTGCGGGTTTTTAGTTGGTGAGGGGACGCCCTGAAACCACCTTACCGGCCGCAAGCACACATACAGGTCGAGAATCTGACGCAGCGCAACGTTCAGGGAACGGATACCGCCACCGATGGGCGTAGTCAGGGGGCCTTTGATGGCAACCAGATACTCCCGACAGCGATCCAGAGTCTCATCCGGCAGCCAGGAACCGGTCAGTTCATTAGCCTTCTCCCCGGCATATACTTCCAGCCAGCAGATCTCACGCGTGCCGTTGTAGGCTTTGGCAACTGCGGCATCCAACACTTGTTTTGAGGCCCGCCAGACATCGGGTCCGATACCGTCCCCTTCGATGAACGGTATAACCGGGTTATCGGGAACTTGCAACCTCCCGTTGTCAATAGTAATCTTGTCCCCAGTGGGGTGTAGCGAGGTAGCTGCTTCGGCCACGTTCAATCTCCTTGGATGGTAAGTTCTGAAAAACCGGGAGTTTACCACATAAGTTGCTTGTAGTGGGGCATAATAAGGCCACCCCTAAAAATTAGAGGTGGCCGTGCAGCATAGAGACATGCTGCCATTTTTAAGCACGTAAGTGCTTGAAAATGACAAATCGTCAGGATAGACGATTTGCAAACTACATCCGTGTAGTTTGCCCC
>JAPORZ010000117.1 GCA_026709915.1 Gammaproteobacteria bacterium | reverse complement strand
CGTACAGCAACGCTTTCATACAGTTTCCTCCCCTCGGCAGTAGGATAACAAATGCCTCGTCATGCTGTTATGATATAGCAGTATGAACGCCGTTTCCGAGCGACCCGGATGCTGACCTTCCCGAATATTGATCCCGTGGCCATAGACCTGGGGTTCCTGCAGGTGCGCTGGTACGGACTCAGCTACATCGCCGGCATCCTGGGGGCCTGGGCGTTGTTGCGTCACCGGGCAAAGTCGGGGCGTTACGGCTGGACTGCGGAACAGGTCGCAGACCTCATGTTCTACGGTGTCCTGGGAGTAATTATCGGCGGGCGCCTGGGCTCGGCGCTGTTTTACAACCTGACCTATTACCTGGAAAACCCGCTGGATGTGCTCAAGGTCTGGCAAGGCGGCATGTCTTTTCACGGCGGACTCATCGGCGTGCTGGTCGCGTGCTGGTGGTGCGGGCGCAAGACCAACAAGGCCTTTTTCGAGGTGACCGATTTCTTAGCGCCGGTGGTCCCGGTCGGGCTGTTTACCGGCCGCCTGGGCAATTTCATCAATGCGGAACTGTGGGGAAAACCCACCGATGTGTCCTGGGCGATGATATTTCCCGGCGCCGGCCCGCTGCCGCGCCACCCGTCACAACTCTATGAAGCGTTCTTGGAAGGGCTGTGCCTGTTCGTCATCCTGTGGTGGTTCTCCGCGCGCCCACGCCCGTTGATGGCCGTGTCCGGGTTGTTCCTGCTGGGCTATGGCCTGTTCCGTTTTGCGGTGGAATTCGTGCGCGAGCCGGATGCTCACCTGGGCTATATTGGTCCTGATTGGGGCTTAGAGTGGCTGACCATGGGGCAGGTATTGTGCTTGCCCATGATCCTGGCCGGCATAGCATTGCTGGTTTTTGCCCGCCGCAGGACGACATGAAACAATACCTGGACCTGTTGCGCTATGTGCGCCGGCACGGCGCCCGCAAATCCGACCGCACCGGCACCGGCACGCTCAGCGTGTTCGGCTACCAGATGCGTTTTGACTTGTCGCGGTCATTCCCGGCGCTGACCACCAAGAAGCTGCATTTCAAGTCCATCATCCACGAACTGCTGTGGTTCCTGCGGGGAGAATCGAACATCCGCTACCTGCATGAGCACGGCGTCACCATCTGGGATGAATGGGCCGATGAGGAGGGTGAATTAGGGCCGGTTTACGGCGTGCAGTGGCGTTCCTGGCCCGCGCCTGATGGCGCCACCATAGACCAGATCGCCAACGTGGTAGATCAGATCAAGACCAACCCGGACTCGCGCCGCCTCATCGTCAGCGCCTGGAATCCGGGCGAGCTCGGGAAGATGGCCCTGGCGCCCTGTCACGCTTTGTTCCAGTTCTATGTAAACGATGGCGCGCTATCCTGCCAGCTCTACCAGCGCAGCGCGGACATCTTCCTGGGCGTGCCCTTTAACATCGCCTCATACTCCCTGCTCACCGTAATGATGGCCCAGGTCACCGATCTGAAACCCGGCGAGTTCATCCACACCCTGGGCGATGCCCACTTGTACCTGAATCACCTGCAACAGGCGGATGCGCAGTTGGCCCGGGAACCACTGCCGCCGCCACAGCTACGGCTCAATCCCGAGGTCAAGGACATTTTCGCCTTCCGCTACGAGGATTTTGAACTGGTGGGATACCAGACGCACCCATCCATTCCGGCGCCGATTGCGGTGTGAGTCGATATTCACAAAATTCAGTCGTCGGTGATGATGCAAACCCTGTACGTGCGCGCCGGATATCCGGCTTGATAAAAAAACCATGATCATCTCCCTCATAGTCGCCATGGACCGCCGAGGCGTGATCGGCAGCGGTGGCGCGTTACCCTGGCGCTTGTCGGCTGACCTCAGGCGTTTCAAGGCCGTCACCATGGGCAAGCCCCTGGTCATGGGGCGCAAGACGCATGAATCCATTGGCCGCGCGCTGCCCGGACGCCGCAACATTGTCCTCACCCGGCAAGCGGGTTACGTGGCTGAGGGTTGTGTCGTTTGCCACGACCTGGACGGCGCGCTGGCGGCCTGCGCCGGCTTTGCGGAGATTATGGTCATGGGCGGCGCCACGCTGTACGAGTTGTTTCTGCCCCTTAGCCGTCGCATCTACTTAACCCGGGTAGCTGCCACCGTTGCCGGGGATGTATGGTTCCCGCCGTTCGACGAGAGCGCCTGGAACGAGGTTGAACGCCAGGACTGTCAGGCCGACGCACACAATGACTATGCCAGCAGTTACCGGGTGCTGGAAAGAGTACCAGGGTAGAACTACTGCCTATTCAAGCACTGACGTGCTTAAAAATGGCAGCATATCCTTATGCTGCACGGGCGCCTCTAATTTTTAGAGGCACCCTAATAGTTGTTAATGCAACTGATATTAGTTGCATTAACAACTTTTGTCAAAATTTATTTTGTAACAAGCGCAGGGGGCGTGCTACACTTGCGGTATGGAACTTTCCCAAGAGACGCTCGCCATTCTTGGCGTTGGCGCGGGCTTGTTGGTCGGGCTAGGTGGCCTGCAACTGAGCTTGCATGCCAGCCTGTCCGGGCGCATTGACCGATTGGAAGTGCGCATGGACTCTATGACCACCGAACTTGCGGATGTGCGCGAGCGGTTGGCCCGGGTTGAGACTCGTTTGGCTATCCCTGCCGCTGCCGATGCAGCAGTAGCTGCCACCACAACTGCCACTCCCAACACCTGACGTACTTGCAACAACCGTTACGTCTGGAAACCTTTCTGCCCTACCGTTTGTCGCTGCTGTCGAATGCCGTCAGCGGCGCCATCGCCAGGGAGTACGGCGACAAGTTTGCCATTTCCATGCCGGAATGGCGCATCCTGATGATCCTGGCCGAGTACCCGGGCATAGCGGCAGATGAGGTCTGCCGGCGCACAAAAATAGAGAAATCCGTGGTCTCGCGCGCCGTGGCGCGCCTGCTCAAGCGGCATTTGGTGCACCGGGACCTGAATGCAAACGACCGGCGCCGCTCCATCCTGCGGCTTTCCAAAACCGGGTTGTCCGTTTACGATGAGGTCATGCCCATCGCCAGAGAGTATGAACAGCAACTCCTGGCGAACCTGGACGCAGAAGAGCTGAAAACCTTTAATGCCATGATTGATAAATTGTTGAAACGAACGCAATGACGGGAGAACCCCGATGGAATTAGCCGTATTGGGCGGTGGCCACGGTTGTTACGCCGCCGTCGCCTCACTCACCGAGCAAGGCCACCGCGTGCGTTTCTGGCGCCGCGACGGCGCCGCCTTCGAACCGGTGCTGAAATCGAAAACCGTTACCCTCCTTGACAGCAAGGGTGAGCGGGATGTAGAAATTCACCACGCCACCACTGATCTGGCCGCAGCAGTTGACGGCGTAACGTTGATCGTCATCCCGCTACCGGCGCTGGTGCACGAAACCCTGGCGCAACAACTCGCGCCGCACCTGCGCGACGGACAGGTTGTGTATCTGCCGCCCGGCACTTTCGGCAGCTATATCTTTGCCAAGGCCATGCGGGACGCCGGTAATAGCGCCGCTGCCAGTTTTGCGGAAACCGGCACCTTGCCTTACCTGGCCCGAAAACGGGCGGACAACCGGGTCGCCGTCAGCGCCTACGCCACGCGCCTGCCCAGCGGCGTGTTCCCGGCACGTAACGCCGATTACGCGTTTTCCGTACTGGAACAGGCGTATCCAGCCGTCGAACGCATCGAAGATGCCCTGAGCGGCGCACTGATGAATGCCGGCCCGATCATCCATCCGCCCTTGATCCTGATGAATGCCGGCCCCATGGAGCATTTTGACCAGTGGGACATTCATAACGAAGGCACGCAACCTTCCATCCGGCGCGTCACGGATGTGCTGGACGGGGAGCGGATCGCCATCCGGGAAGCCTTCGGCTATGCCGCGCCCCATTTCCCCCTGGCCGACCATTACCGCTTGGAGGGTGATGAATGGATGTACGGCAACGCCGCCCATGAACGGCTGACCGACAGCGGCGACTGGCGTGAACACATCGACTTGACCGCGCACCGCTACATGACCGAAGATGTGGAACTGGGGCTGGCCCTGCTGGTCTCCTGCGCCGACTACCTGGACCTGGACACGCCCGTCAGTCGCGGCCTGCTGGCCATGGGCTCTGCCATTACCGGCCGGGATTTACGCCAAACCGGGCGCACCCTGGAAAACCTGGGTCTGGCGCAGCTGGCGCGCACTGCGCTGGCAGAATTGCTGTACGAGGGCCTGCGCAGATGATGCAGGTAATTTTTAGGGAACCTCTAAAAATGCCCTCCGTGGCATTTTTAGAGACGGAAATGAAAAAGTGTGATTTTTCATTTCCTTCATTTTCAAGCACTTACGTGCTTAAAAATGGCAGCATATCCTTATGCTGCACGGCCACCTCTAATTTTTAGAGGTGGCCTTTAGAGGCGCCCTTGACGCATAGCAACATCCTCGCCATCGGCGCCGGGCGCATGGGCCGCGGCATCGCCCACATGTTCGCCTATGCCGGCCACCCGGTCACCCTGCTGGACGTGAAAGCGCGGGATGATGATGGGTTCAGGCAACTGGCGGCGGCGGCGCGGGCCGAGATTGAAGCCAGCCTGATGTTCCTGTCCGCATCCGGTTTCATCAGCCCGGCGCAGGTAACAGCAGCCCTGCAACTGGTCCGGGTGCAGCCACGCGCTGGCGCCGCCGAGGCGCTGGGTGCGGCGGACGTGATCATCGAGGCGGCGCCCGAAACCCGGCAGGCAAAACAGGCGGCGCTGGAACTGGCCGGACACCATGCCCGTAGCGACGTCATCATCACTTCGACCACCTCGTCGATGCTGGTGACCGAACTGCAACAGTGGGTGGCGCAACCGGAACGGTTTCTGAATACGCATTTCCTGAACCCGGCCTACCTCATCCCGCTGGTGGAGGTGAGTCCTTCCCCCGCCACCACAGCGCGGGTGGTCGCGGCTGTCAGCGCCCTGTTTGAGGCCATCGGCAAGACGCCGGTCAGATGTTCCGCCTCGCCGGGTTATATCATCCCGCGCCTGCAATCGTTGCTCATGGCCGAGGCCTGCCGTATGGTGGCGGAAGGCGTGGCCACGCCGGCGGAGATAGACAAGGCCATTACCCACGGCTTCGGTCCTCGTTACGGCGCCCTGGGCGTGATGGAATTTATCGACTGGGGCGGCGTTGACATTCTCTACCATGCCGGTCACTACCTGGCAAAAGCGCTGGACTCCCCGCGCCACGCCCCGCCGGAAGAAGTGACAAAAATGATGGAAGACGGGCGCAAGGGTCTGCGCGCGGGGCGGGGCTATTATGACTTTCGCGACATGGATGTGGACGCCTGGCAACAGGAAAAACTCACCCGCTTCGTCACGCTGCTGGGCAGCCTGGGGCAGATTCCAAAGCCCGGCGTCTGATGGCCACCTCTAATTTTTAGAGGTGGCCTAATCAATCTCCACTATGCCTGTGGTCTGCAGATATTCGACAATTCTGTTCAC
>JAPORZ010000030.1 GCA_026709915.1 Gammaproteobacteria bacterium | reverse complement strand
GGTCCTTTCTTGTCAGGTTCATCTGCTCCATCCTGAATTTAATGGCTTCTACGGGTTTGGGATCAAACTGTCATCGGAATTCGGCCGCGGTAAAATCGCATTTCTGGTTCTTTTGGCGAAAAGCGATTGACATAGATGAACCGCCCATGATAGTTTAGGTTACGGGTTGTCGGGTGGCGGCCGTTAACACATAAAATAGGGAAGGCAAACTTGGAAGTCCGCTATTACAGGGATACGAAAACAGGGTTACCACATATCTATCAACATGGTGTTTCAGAGCAGGAAGTTGAAGAGATATTAGAGCGACCTGGCGAGGACCGCCCAGGGTATAATGGTGCACGAGTCGCAATCGGGCAAACCTTGGATGGACGTTATCTGAGGGTTATCTATACACAGAAGGGTCTGAATGACCTGTTTGTCATAACAGCCTACGCTCTGCGCGGCAAGCCACTCAGGGCCTACAAGCGTCGTCATCGAATAAAGAGACAATGAAACAGAACAAACTTCCCTTGGGCTGGGACGATAGGCGCGTCAAAGAGACCCTCGCCCATTATGAGTCGCAGACAGAGGAAGAAGCCGTAGCAGAGGATGAAGCCGCTTTTGAGGTTGCCGCTCAAACAAATATGGAAATTCTCTCGCCATGTTCCAGGCGTGCGGTCAACAGCCCTGGGTAACGGATGGAATCTCCAAATTATCTTCCTCCATAACTGCGGTATAAGCTTCAATTGCATCCTTGATATTCACCAGCGCCTCTGAGCGGCTTTTGCCTTGACTGATACAGCCGGGAAGGCTGGGGCATTCTACCACCCAATAGTTATCTTCACCCGGGTAAACAACGACTTGTCGCATAATGGAACTCTCTCTGATAATTCGACTACAGGCGCCCCATTCTAACATGGCAGCAACAACTTCAAGGATTTGTTTAACCTCACATCACTACAACCACCCCGCCGGCACTTGAACTATTTCGGGTGTAACCCATTCAACTTGTTCACCCTGATTAACCAGCAAGCCCATCGGCAAGCCGTTATCCTTCACAAAACCTGTCAAGGATTTCAGGCTGCTGCGTTTGACTGAGCTGCCGTACTTGATTTCAACGGGCAAAACGCCGAAGGGGCCCTCAATGATCAAATCAATTTCTGCGCCGCCGCGAGTTCGGTAATAGTGTGCGGACCAGTTGCTTACCAGGGTCGCTTCAATGCCTTTAATCAACTCATCACACACGTAAGCCTCGAAAGAAGCGCCGACGACCGGGTCTGTCATCAATTCATCCACGCTGTGTATCCCAAGCAGGTGATGCAGCAAGCCGGAATCCCTTATGTACCCTTTGGGCATTTTTGTGATGGACTTGGTGACGGAACCCTCGAAGCAGCTTAGTTTTCGCCAGATATACGTGCCATGAGCAATATCAAGATAGTCGCGGATGGTCGATTCACTTGCTTCAACCGCTCTTCCTATATGGCTTTTGTTGATAAGTGTGCCGGATAACTTGCACAACATGGTAAGAAATCGCCGGTATCTCTGACGATTGAGTTTTGGAAACAGCTTTGCAATATCCCGGTTGATATACGTATCCCGGTAATTATCCATCCAGACTGCATGGCGTTGTGGGTCGTCGGCAAGCGCTGGTTCCGGGTATCCTCCGTACAACCAGCAGCGTTGTATTTGCCTTCTGCTGAGCGGGGGCGTACCGGCGACGGGCACTGCCTTGCTCAATCCGGTTTCAAAAAGTGAGTAAAACGGACTCAACGGTAGCTCGTAATACTCATTACTCTTGAACGTACCCAGTTCAACGATGGCCACGCGGCCTGCCAGGGTTTCCGATATTTCAGTGATCAAAGCGGGACTACTTGAGCCCGTGAGAATAAACCGCCCGTTTTTCTTCCTGTCGGCATCAATGACGCCACGCAGTGTCTTGAAGATTTCAGGATATTCCTGAGCCTCGTCAAGAATCAGTGAGGCCGGGTGCTCAGTGAAAAAAAATGACGGATCATAGCTCAAACGATCCATATCCTCAGGACGTTCAAGATCTACATAAGTCCAGTTTTTTCCGAGCGCTTTGGCAAGCGTGGTTTTCCCGGTCTGTCTTGCGCCCAAGATGGCCACTGCCGGGAACCATTCCAACAGTTTAAGGCATTTGGAGTAGAGATTTCTGTTTTTGTCTGTCATTTTCGTGATCATCTCACGAAAATGACATGTAAACAACAGGTGGCGCCGGATGATGGATTCGAAACTGCCGGATAAAGTAGTATAGTATTTTTATCGCACGGGCGCTGAAGACCGGGAGCAATACACCGCCATCGGCGAGAGCGACAGAATGACGCTGAAGTTTATTAAGCCAAAGTAAGTCGATTTGAAGAGATGAACCGGCGCCGGCCATGGCGCTGACGCGCAAGCTGTTGGCAATGAAAGATTGAAACAGCAATCGGCATAACATTTGTGCAATAATGCAGGTCTGATTACTCGTATACTACCTCGAAACCGGAAATTTACAATAACCGCCGATGCCCTTAACCCGCAGAAACTTTGTCAAACAATCCGGGCTTGCCTTGTCGGTTACGGTGGCGGGGAAGACGTTGTGCCTGACGCCGCGTCAGGCTTATGCTCAGGGGGTGGCTTTTACCAACCTCAGTCAGGTCGAGGTCGATACCTTAGAAGCGATTTGTGAGCGGTTGCTGCCGGGGGCCAGGGAGGAAGGCGTGGCGCAGTTTGTTGACAAGCAGTTGGCGCTGGACCCTAACGACAGTTTGCTGTTTCTTAAGTGCTTTAACGTGGAGCCGCCGTACCTGGCGTTTTACAGGTCAGCGTTGGCGGAAATTGTTCGCTTGAGTGAAGCGACATACAGCCGGGCTGTCGCAGACCTTGATGAAGCCAGCGCCACCAGGTTGATCGAGTCGCTACGGGATGGCACGACAGAAGACTGGAACGGCCCGCCGCCGCCACTGGTCTATCACGCGCTACGCAATGACGCGGTGGATGTGGTGTACGGCACCATGGAAGGTTTTGCGGATTTGGGCATTCCCTTCCTGGCCCATATCGAACCCCCAGCGGTGACATGACACAGCGCGCAAAAGTGGATGTGGTGGTGGTCGGCAGTGGCGCCGCCGGCAGTGTTTATGCGGCAGTCCTGGCCGAGGCCGGGAAAAGCGTGCTGGTGCTGGAGAAAGGCGCCGACCGCAAGCTGAGCGACTTGTACAGTTCGCAAATCTGGGCGCGGCGCCTGAAGTCCGCGGCGCCCCATGTAGTTGAAGAAGGCAAGGACAGCATCTGGTATAACTTCAACGCCGGACACGGCTACGGCGGCGCAGCCATGCACCATTATGGCGTCTGGCCGCGCTATCACCCTGAAGACATGCTGGAACAGACGCGGTACGGCAAGGGGCTGGACTGGCCTTTTGACTACGAACAACTGCGTCCCTGGTATGACCAGGTGCAGGAAGACGTGGGCATGTCCGGCGATGCGGACAAGGAAATCTGGCGCCCGCCGGGCGCGCCCTACCCGCTGCCGCCGTTGCCTGTGTTTGAGCATGGTCGGATTTTGGCGCGCGGCTTTGCGGCGCTGGACCTGCGCACCTCGCCGGTGCCGATGGCTATCCTGTCGCGGGAATACAAGGGCCGGCCGGCCTGTATCTACGACAGTTGGTGTGATGCCGGCTGCCCGACCGGCGCGCTGGCCAACCCGCTGGTGGAATATCTGCCCCGGGCGGTGCAGGCCGGCGCTGTAATGCAGCCCCACAGCTACGTGACCCGGGTGTTGACCGATCGGGCCGGGAAGCAAGCCACTGGCGTGGAATACTATGACAACGATGGCGTGCGCCATGAGCAAGCCGCGGACGCAGTGGTCGTGGCCGCGTTTACCGTCGAGAACTGCCGCATCCTGCTGAACTCCGCCACCGGTGTCCATAGTGACGGTCTGGGCAACTCCAGCGGCACATTGGGCCATTATCTGATGTCGCATCCCGCAGTCAGCGTGTTTGGCCTGTTTAAGGAAGAGACGCACTGCTACTACGGCGTCACCGGCGGCCAGCTGTTCAGCCAGGATGGGTTTGAGAAGGACAAAAGCAAAGACATATTCGGCAGCCGCCAGTGGGAGATTGGCCTGGGCACCAAGCCCAATGACCTGCTGGGCGTTGCCATGAGCCGGGCCGACCTGTTCGGTAATGACCTGCACGAGTTCGTCAGGCACGGCGTGCGCCACTTTGGCGCTATGGTCGGGGTCTGTGAATGCCTGCCCCATGCGGCCAACCGCATCGAACTGGCAGACGGCAAGGACCGGTTCGGTATGCCCTTGGCCCGGGTCAACTTTAATCTGGATGACTATGCGCGCAACCTGTGGCAACAGACGGCTGACCTGGGTGTGCAGATCTTCCAGGCCGCCGGCGCCACGGAAGCCTGGCACAGCCCTCCGGGCGGCCAGCACATCATGGGCGGCACCATCATGGGCGCTGATCGCACTGCCTCGGTGACCAACGAGTACGCGCAACTGCACGATGTACCCAACGTCATCATCGGCGGCCCCAGTGTGTTCCCCACCAGCTCCAGCGTCAATTCCACCTTCACCGCCCACGCCGTGGCACTGCGTTCCGCCCGGCATATTGCCGAGCATTGGGGCGGGCTGGTTGGTTAGCGGGAACTACCGGGGGACGCCATTTTATTACCCCTCAGGGTGTGTTACAGTGACCCGTGAATAATGCCATCTGTGGCATTTTTAGCCATCAGTTCCGAACATGCCCGGAATGTGCCCAGAACATGCCCCGAATATGCTCAATACTTAAGGAGACCCACCATGACATTACGACGTAGTATCAATATCCTCCTGCTGGCGACGACCTGTACTGTCTTTGGCAAGAGCGCCGTTGCCGCCGACTACGAGATCGATATTCCCGGTATGCACGCAGCCATACAATTCCGCATCCTGCATCTGGGTTATAGCGTACTGACCGGCCGCTTCAACGACTTCAGCGGTTCCTTCACCTGGGACCCGGACAATCCCGGGGCCGCGTCCATCAAGGTGACGGTGCAAACGGCCAGTATCGATTCAAACCACGCCGAGCGGGACAAGCACCTGCGGGAAGAGGACTTTCTGAACGTGGCAAAATACCCGGAGGCGACGTTCGCAAGCACGCAATATAACGGCGATGCCAATAGCGGCACGCTGGAGGGGATACTGACCCTGCATGGCGTCAGCAAGCCTATTGCTATTGACGTAACATTCATCGGCGAAGGGGATGACCCCTGGGGCGGTTACCGGGCCGGCTTTGAGGGCAGCGTGACCATCCGCCGCTCCGACTTCGGTATGATGTACGACCTGGGCCCCAAATCGGATGAAATGCAGCTGGACCTGTATATCGAGGGGTGCCGGGATACCTGTCAGAAATAACGGCTGGGCAGGGTTCGGTTAAGGTAACCTCTAAAGGTCACCTCTATTAATTAGAGGTGACCGTGCAGCACAGGGATGTGCTGCCATTTTTAAGCACGTAAGTGCTTGAAAATGAAGGAAATGAAAAATCACACTTTTTCATTTCCGTGTCTAAAAATGCCACGGAGGGCATTTTTAGAGGTTACCTTAAGGCCACCTCTAAAAATTAGAGGTGGCCTTAAAAGGGCTGAGTCATGCTGATTACCAATACCCGACTGCGGTTTGGCCTGTTCAGCAAGTTGCTGCACTGGACGCTGGCGCTGCTTATGCTCGGCTTGATCTGGCTGGGCTGGTACATGGTGGACCTGACCTACTATGACAAGTGGTACAACGCGTCGCTGCATTACCACAAGTCACTGGGCATCCTGGTACTGGCCCTGGCTGCGGTCAAGCTCGGCTGGCAGGTTTATACGCCGGCGCCGGGGTCACTGGCGCATCTGCAACCCTGGGAAAAAACCGCAGCAAAGGTGATGCACTACCTGTTATGGGGCATGCTGGCGCTCATCCCCATCACCGGCTACCTCATTTCCACCTCCGCCGGCAAGCCCATTCAACTGTTCAACTGGTTTGCCATCCCCGCCATTGTGGATGTGGATGAGACGTTGAGAGAACTTGCCATCGACATCCATTTCTACCTGGCCTACGCCACCTTGCTCCTGGTCAGCGGCCATGCCGGCGCGGCGCTGAAACACCACTTCATTAACAGGGATGAGACGCTGCGACGGATGTTATGGAAATAAAGAGGTGCCCGTAACTCCTCAAACCAAAGCCAGATAACACACCACCGTTATCACCACCGCCAGGATCAGATTCAGCACAAAGCCGCCCCGTACCATTTCCCGGATGGTGACGTGACCGGTGCCGAATACGATGGCGTTGGGCACGGTGGCAACCGGCAGCATGAAGGCGCAGGAAGCTGACATTGCGGCGGGTATCATCATCAGTTCCGGACTGACCCCCACGGCCAGCGCGGTGGCTGCGAGGATAGGCATGAGCAAGGTGGTGGTGGCGGTGTTCGAGGTAATTTCCGTCAGGAAGGTCACGCCCAGACAGATGCACAACAGCAGCAGCGGCAAGGGGAAGCCTGCCAGCACCACCAGTTGTTGCGCGATCAATTCCGCCAGACCACTGGAAGCAAACGCCTTGGCGATAGTGATGCCACTGGCGAACAACAGCAGCATGCCCCAGGGGATGTCCACGGCCGTTTTCCAGTCGAGCAGGTTATCGCCCTTGCCGGACGGCAGGATAAACATGGCTGTCACCGCGGCCAGCGCCACGGTGGCATCGCCCACATGCGGGGTGCCCAGCAATCCCGACCAGCCGCCCAGCGGTTCGGCGCGCGTGATCCACAGTACGATGGTAATGCCGAATACGGCCAGCACGCGCACTTCGTTCACCTGCCAGGGGGCGGCTGCGGGCAGGTCCAGCGTTTCCTTCCAGGTGACGTTGCGGGTCAGCCACAGCGCCATTAACGGCAGGCCGCACAGGACTACCGGCAAGCCGATCTTCATCCAGTCCAGGAACGAGTATTCCAGGCCGGTGAACTCGGTATAGACGCCCGCGAAAATGATGTTGGGTGGCGTGCCGATCAGGGTTGCCACGCCGCCCAGCGAGGAGGCATGGGCGAGCCCCAGCACCACGGCAATTGCCAACGTCTTGTCCTCCACCTGTTTCAGCACTGCCAGTGCAATCGGTATGAGAATCAAGGTGGTGGCCGTATTGCTGATCCACATGGACAACAACGCGGCAGTGAGCATGAAGGCAAACACGATGCGTTTGCCACTGCCGCCTACCGCATGCAGAATGGCCAGGGCGAAGCGTTTGTGCACGCCGGCTCGTTCCAGCGACCGCGCCAGCATGAACCCACCCATCAACAGCAGGATGACCGGGCTGCCCAGGCCGGCGGCAGCCTCCCTGTGGGTGAGGACATTGGCCAGCGGGAACGCAAAAAACGGAATCAGCGAGGTCGCCGGTATCGGGATGGTTTCCGTCACCCACCAGGTCGCGGTGAGCAAGGTGATCGCCGCGGTAGCGGCAATAACGTACTCAACACCCGCATGGCGCAATAACAGAAACAGCAATACCGCCGCCAGCGGGGCGGCGTAGAGCATGATGGAGCCGGTTGTTAATTTACGCAATGTACCAAGGGGTCCTTAGAGACAGGGAGTCAGCCGGTAAGCCGGGTTCTGTCCTGGACAATCATTCATCTGGGATGTACGTCGCCGTACACCTCTAGCAGCCTACCCGGGAACAATGCGGGCCACATTATCGCCCCCTTATTTGGCCTTGCTCCAGGCGGGGTTTACCCTGCCGTGTCTGTTGCCAGCCACGCGGTGCGCTCTTACCGCACCATTTCACCCTTACCGGACAGATGTCCGGCGGTATATTTTCTGTTGCACTTGCCGTCGGCTCGCGCCGCCCAGGGGTTACCTGGCGCCCTGCCCTGTGGAGCCCGGACTTTCCTCTGCCGCAACCGGTGCGACAGCGATTGCCTGGCTGACTCCCCGGTATATAATAGTCCACAGATGGGCGTCATGCCAGATACTTTTGCAGTAAGCGATGAATAAAACACCTTTATATGACCTGCACCGGCAGCACGGCGCCCGCTTCACGGACTTTGCCGGTTATACCATGCCGTTGCAATACCGGCGCGGCATCATGGCGGAGCATCTGCATACCCGCAGCGGCGCCGGCCTGTTCGATGTGTCCCACATGGGGCAGTTACGCGTGTCGGGGAATAACGTGGCGCAGGCGCTGGAGCGGGCGCTCACCGGCGATGTCCGCGCGCTCAAACCCTACCGGCAATGCTACACGCTGCTCACCAACGAACAAGGCGGCATTATCGACGACCTGATGTTGACCCGCACCGCGGACGGGCTGTTGCTGGTCGTGAACGCCGCCCGCCGGGACACCGACCATGCTTATCTCTGGCAGGCGCTGGGAGCGGGCTACGAGGTGGAGCTGCTGCACGACCGGGCGCTGTTGGCATTACAGGGGCCACGGGCGGCGGCAGTACTGGCCGACCTGTTCCCACAGTGCACAACCATGCCGTTTCTGAGCGCGCTGGAAACCAGCTTTGACGGGGGGGGCGCCTGTATCAGCCGTTGCGGCTACACCGGCGAGGACGGTTTCGAGATTTCCCTCCCCAATGACCGCGCCGCGCAATTCGCACAAACCCTGTTGCAGCGCGAGGAAGTGGCTTTGATCGGACTGGGCGCCCGGGATTCACTACGGTTGGAAGCGGGATTGTGTTTGTACGGCCACGATATTGATGAGGCAACATCCCCGGTAGCAGCAGGTCTGACCTGGGTGATCGCGAAAAAATACCGGGACGGCTCAGAGCCGGCACGGTTTCCCGGCGCCGAGAAAATCCTCAAGACCACGCCCCGGGACTTGCGCTGCGGCTTCCGGGTCGAAGGCAAGGTCCCGGTACGGGAGGGCGCGGTCATACTCAATGAGCAACAGCAGGCAGTGGGCAGGATAACCAGCGGCGGTTTTGGGCCCAGTGTCGGCGCGCCGGTAGCCATGGGATACGTGGCGCGGGAATACGCTGAACCGGGAACGGCGCTGCAAGTGGCAATTCGCGGGCGTACACACGTTATCCGCAGCGCGCAACTGCCTTTTATCAAACACCGGTATTATCGACCATAACCTGACCCGGGAACAGACACCTCCCGACCTCACAAGGATCAGACAGAAAATGAGCAAACTTGAACAACTGGAACTGCGTGGTGGTTTCACCCGCCGCCATATCGGTTCGAACCGGCGCCAGCTCCAGGACATGGCCACCTACCTGGGCCTGGACGACCTGGAGCAGATTATCGATCAGGCCGTGCCCGCGTCCATCATCTCGAAACAGCCGTTGGCGCTGACCCGTAGCATCAGCGAACGCGATGTCGGTATCCACCTGCGCCAGCTGCGTCGGCGCAACCGCGTGTTCACATCCATGATCGGCATGGGCTATCACGACACCATCATGCCGGCAGTGATCAAGCGCAACGTGCTGGAAAACCCGGCCTGGTACACCGCGTACACGCCGTATCAGGCAGAAATCAGCCAGGGCCGCCTGGAAGCCTTACTGAACTTCCAGCAGATGATCATCGACCTGACCGGCATGGAAATCGCCAATGCCTCCATGCTTGATGAGGCCACCGCCGCGGCTGAGGCCATGAGCATGGCCCAGCGCGTGGGGCGTAGCGCCAGCAAGCTGTTCTTTGTTGATCAGGACTGCCATCCGCAAACCATCGCCGTATTGCACACCCGCGCCCACGGCTTCGGCTACGAGGTCTGCGTGGGCGACCCGTGCGCCGATCTGGCCGGCAAGGATATCTTCGGCGCCCTGTTGCAATACCCCGGCAGCAGCGGCGAGGTGACCGACCTGCGCGGGCCCATTGCGCAGGCGCACGCGCAGGGCGCCATCGTCACCGTTGCCGCCGATATCCTGGCGCTGGTGTTGTTGACGCCGCCCGGCGCCATGGATGCCGACATCGTGGTCGGCAACACCCAGCGTTTCGGGATGCCTATGGGCTACGGCGGCCCCCATGCCGCGTTTTTTGCCACCAGGGAAAAATTCGTGCGCGCTATGCCCGGACGCATCATCGGCGTGTCGGTCGATAGCCTGGGCCAGCGCGCGCTACGCATGGCGCTGCAAACCCGGGAGCAGCACATACGCCGGGAAAAAGCCACCAGCAATATCTGCACCTCGCAGGTGTTGCCCGCAGTCATCGCCAGTTTCTACGCCATCTACTACGGGCCCAAGGAGTTGCGCGTGATCGCAGAACGGGTGCAGCGCCTGGCGCGGCTGCTTGCCGCCGGTCTGCAACAACTCGGTTACCAGGTCGTTAACCGGCATTACTTCGACACCATCAAGGTTCATGCGCCCACCCGCGCCCGCCGTATCGCCGCCAAGGCCCGCGCCGCGCAGATCAACCTGCGCGTGTACGATGCGGATTACCTCGGCGTTGCGCTGGACGAGACCACGACCCGCACCGAACTGGCGGCGGTATGGAAAGTGTTCGCCACCAGCGCCGACCAAAAACCGGATATCGATGAGTTGGACCGCGACCTGCCGGAATGCCTGCCCGCAGAACTGCTGCGCAGCGACGCCATATTGCAACATCCCGTGTTCGAGATGTACCACAGCGAGACCGAAATGATGCGCTACATGCGCTGGCTGGCGCGCCGCGATATTGCCCTGGATCGCGCCATGATCCCGCTCGGTTCCTGCACCATGAAACTGAATGCAGCCACGGAGCTCGAAGCCCTGTCCTACCGGGACATTAACGCTATCCATCCATTCGTGCCGCTGGATCAGGCGCAGGGCTACCTGCAGTTGTTCGAGGAACTCGAAGACATGTTGTGCGACCTCACCGGCTTTAGCGCGTTCTCACTGCAACCCAATGCCGGTTCCCAAGGTGAGTACACCGGCCTGTTGGTGATTCGTAAATATCAGCAACAGCAGGGGCAAGGCGCGCGTGACATCTGCCTGATCCCGGCCTCGGCGCACGGCACCAACCCGGCCAGCGCGGTATTGGCCGGCCTGCAAGTGGTGATAGTGGGCTGCGATGAAGCCGGCAACATCGATCTTAACGACTTGCGCGCCAAGGCTGAACGACACGCGGCGCGCCTGTCTGCCCTGATGGTCACCTACCCGTCCACGCATGGTGTCTATGAGGCCGGTGTTCTTGAGATCTGTGCGCTGATACATGAGTATGGCGGCCAGGTCTATCTGGACGGCGCCAACATGAACGCGCTCACCGGCATTTCCCGCCCCGCGGAACTCGGCGCCGACGTCATGCACATCAACCTGCACAAGACCTTTGCCATCCCGCACGGCGGCGGCGGGCCGGGCATGGGCCCGATCGGCGTGCAACAGCACCTGGCCCCGTTCCTGCCGGATCACCCGCTGGTGGAGGGCGTGAACCCCGCTGCCGGCGCCGCCGGCACGGTCGGCGCCATCGCCGCCGCGCCCTGGGGTTCGGCCAGTATCCTGACTATCTCCTGGGCCTATATCGCCATGATGGGCGCAGACGGTCTGCGTCGGGCAACGCTGGTGGCCATCCTCAACGCCAACTATATTGCCGCGCGCCTGCGCGCGCATTACCCGATCCTGTACACCGGCAAGAACGACATGGTTGCCCATGAGTGCATACTGGACTTACGTCCCATCCGCCAGCGTTGCAATATCACCGTGGACGATATCGCCAAACGCCTGGTGGATTACGGCTTCCATGCCCCCACCATGTCCTTCCCGGTGCCCGATACGCTGATGATTGAACCCACGGAAAGTGAAAACAAGCGCGAACTGGACCGCTTCTGCGATGCCATGATAGCCATCCGCGCGGAGATCGCCAGGGTCGAACAGGGTGAGTGGCAACAGGACAACAACCCGCTCAAAAACGCGCCGCACACGCACCGGTTACTGCTCGAACCTGAATGGACCATGCCCTACAGTAAACAGCAGGCGTTCTACCCCATGGACACCATCCGCGACGACAAATACTGGCCGCCGGTAAGCCGGGTGGACAACCTGCACGGCGACCGGAATTTATTCTGCAGCTGTCCGTTGCCGGAGGAGTATTCGACGCCATAAAAGGCAGTAGGCCACCTCTATTTCTCACCAATCAGTTCAACAGCCAGGTCGTACACCTCGTTCCTGCCAGCGCCGCTGAGCTCGGTGGCGATGCGCACCGCCTGTTTCAAGCTCAAAGATGCGAGCAGGACTTGCAACAGCCTGACCAGCTCGGCCCGGTCTGCACTTTGCGGCGCGGCGCCGGCGATGATCACCACAAACTCGCCCCGGCTCTGCTCCGGGTCCTGTTCCAGCCAGTTGCGTAACCCGCCCAGCGTTCCCCGGCGTATGGTTTCGAACGTTTTGGTCAGCTCCCGGGCGATGCAGGCTTCCCGCTCGGCGCCAAGGGTCGACGCGGCATCAGCCATAAAGGCCTTGATCCGGTGTGGGGCTTCATAAAAAACCAGGGTTTGGGCAACGCCGGTCAGCTCTGACAGCCGCCGGCGCCGGGCTTGCTCGCGGGGCGGCATAAAACCTTCAAACAGGAATTTCCCCGGGGAGATCCCGGCGCAGGACAGGGCTGCAACCAGCGCACTGGGCCCCGGCGCCGGCGTTACCGTAAGGTCCCGTGCCTGGGTCGCTCGCACCAGTTTGAAGCCGGGGTCGCTGATTAACGGCGTACCGGCATCGGCAATCAGGGCCATGCTCTCGCCATTGAGCAAGCGTTCCACAATGCGCGGGGTCAGGCGCGCCTCGTTGTGCTCATGGAATGCCAGCGTCCTGGTACGGATATCAAACGCACGCAACAATCTGGCGCTGTGGCGCGTGTCTTCCGCCAGAATCAGGTCAACACTCGCCAGGATTCTCTGCGCGCGCGGACTCAAATCCTCAAGATTGCCGATCGGTGTTGCCACGATATACAAGGCGCCGGGAGCGCCGGCGGTATGCTTTGCCATTTTGCGCAAGATTTAATTTTCTGGAGACTATAGAATACGGCCATGCCCGTGTTTCTCCAAGTTCTACTTATAGCCGCGTTGCTGCAAGGCTGCACGCTTGATATCAGAAAGTCCCCGCAGCCGGTCCCGGCTGAGCTGACCGGCAGCCAGCCGCAAGACGACCGGCGCCGGCAGGCGCAACAATATCTGGCGCAGGCGTTGGAACATGAACAACAGCAGGATTTCCTCAACGCCGCGCAGGCGCGCTTGAGCTATCACAAATACCTCGATGAGAGCGCTGCGATCAAGGTCAATTCGACCAAAATCTGGGAGAACCTGAACCGGGTCAACAAGGAGGCCCTGCGCGCGCGCTACCAGGCCGAACCGCGCGCCTTGTCCGGATGGGTCGAGCTTGCCCTTATCAAGCGCACCCTGCTCACCGATCTTAATGTGCTGCAACGAGCGCTGACGTCCTGGCAACAGAACTACCCGGCGCACCCTGCCAACTTCACCATCGTCGGGCAACTACGCGAGACCGGGCGGCGCATCAATACGCGGCCACAACAGATAGCCCTGCTGCTACCCTTGCGCGGCGCGCTGCGGGAGGCGGCGACTGCGGTCCGGGACGGTTTTATGACCGCCTGGTACAATTCCGGCCGCTACCGGCCACCACTCCGGGTCTATGAGGCCAACTCACTGAATATTGAGCAGACCTACACGCAAGCGCTGGCCGAAGGCGCGGATTTTATTGTCGGG
This sequence comes from Gammaproteobacteria bacterium, assembly GCA_026709915.1. Lineage (GTDB taxonomy): Bacteria > Pseudomonadota > Gammaproteobacteria > Eutrophobiales > Eutrophobiaceae > JAAXHV01. Next base: position 19,971 of record JAPORZ010000030.1, on the reverse strand, counting down.
CCGCTGGACAAACAGGCGTTGACCAGGCTGTCTGCAACAACGCGCCTGACGGCGCCGACGCTTGCTCTGAACCGGATTGAGGCCGTGCCGGAAGCGGCGCGGCGCACGCCGGATGAGCTGCTCCCGCCGCTGATGCAATTCAGCCTGTCACCGGAAGACGAAGCGCGCCAGGTGGCGCAACGAGCTTACGCGGACGGCTACGACAAGGCGCTGGTAATTGTTCCGGATGACTCCTGGGGTCGGCGTCTGTCCGGCGCATTCCGGGCAGGCTGGACTGCGGCCGGCGGCGTTCTGCTTGAAACCGTCAGGTATAATCCTCAGCACAATGACTATGCCGGGCCGGTAAAGCAGGCGCTGAATGTCGATGCCAGCGAGGCCCGGATACAGGCGCTACGGCAGTTGTTGGGCCAGAGGCTGGAGTCCCGCGCACGCCGGCGCCAGGACGCCAACGTGATCTTCATAGCTGCGTTTCCTGTGGACGCGCGCCAGATTGTCCCGCAGTTACGCTTTTATGAAGCCGCACACATCCCCGTGTATGCCACCTCGCATATTTTTAGCGGCAATGTAAACCCGCAAGCCGACGCGGATATGGATGGCGTGGTATTCCCCGATTTACCCTGGATTTTAACGCCGGCTACCGGGACGCCCTCCGTCAAATCTCTGGTCAACGACAATTTCCGGGCTGCCGCATCCGCATATCAGCGCCTGTACGCGTTCGGCGCGGACGCGTTCAATCTGATCCCGCAGCTGCCGCGCCTTGCCTACGAGGACGAGGCCAGTTTCAACGGCGCCACCGGCCGGCTCAGTATGTCGGCAGACGGCGCCATCACCAGAACACTGCCCTGGGGTAAAATCGTCAACGGTCGGCCGGAGCTGTTGGGTGGCAGGTAGTCCGCCTGCGGCTCAATTCGGCAGGATGGCAGAAGACCTGGCCCTGCGTTACCTGCAAGGGCAAAAACTGACCCTGCTGGAGCGCAACTTTCGCAGCCGGTTCGGCGAGATCGACTTGATCATGCGGGAAAACCATACCATTATATTTGTGGAAGTCCGGGCACGGAAAACCAATGCCTTCATGCATCCGGTGGAGAGCGTAAACTCTACTAAGAGAGCTAAAATCAGGAAAACCAGCCAGGTATTTATGCAAAAAAACAATACCTTAGCCCGCTTCGACCTGCGCTTTGACGTCGTCGCGCTAACCGGTGGCGAGGCGCGCGGCATGAAAATTGAGTGGCTCAAGGCGGCGTTCTAGTACTTTTTATGGACTGCATTCAACGCGTTAAAGATAATTTTGCCGAGAGTATCCGTATCAAGACGGATGCTGCCCCGCGTCTTGCCCCCGACATTGCGCGCGCGGCAGCAGCCATGACTGCGTGTTTGCTCAACGGTAATAAACTGCTCAGTTGCGGTAATGGCGGGTCCGCCGCGGACGCGCAACATTTCGCGGCCGAGATGCTCAACCGTTTTGAACTGGAACGGCCGGGGTTGCCCGCTATTGCCCTGACAACCGATTCCTCGGTATTAACGTCCATCGCCAACGACTACCAGTACGCCGATGTATTCTCCAGGCAGGTGCGGGCGCTGGGGCAGGCCGGCGATATCCTGCTGGCAATCACCACCAGCGGCAACTCTCATAACGTTATCCACGCCATTGAGGCAGCCCATGACCGGACTATGAAAGTCATCGCCCTCACCGGCAAAGACGGCGGACAGACTGCCGAAATGCTGGCCCGGACCGACCTGGAACTACGCGTCCCGGCTGACTCGACTGCCAGAATACAGGAAGTACACCTGATGATTATCCATTCACTCTGTGACCTGATCGACCACAAACTCATCGGAGCGGAACCATGAAAAAGCGACTTCACCTCCTGTTACTGATTCCCCTGGTCGGCGCGCCGCTGCTGCAGGGCTGCGCGCCCGCGGCAGTCACCGCCACCACTACCGTTGTTTCAACCGTGATGGCGGACCGCAGGACCACCGGCGCCATCATCGAGGATGAAGCCATAGAGATTAAAGCCAGGCTGGCCCTGGCCGACCAGAAAAAGTTAAACAAGCGCGTGCATATCAACTTCAACAGCTTTAACACCTGGGTGCTGGTCTCCGGGGAAGCGCTCACCGAAGAAGACCGGCAGGCGGTGATAAAGCTGGTGAAGAACGTTGAAAAAGTGACTCAGGTGTATGATGAAATCACCATTGCCGCGCCTAGCTCCCTGCTCTCGCGCAGCGCCGATTCAGTGGTTTCCGCCAAGATAAAAGCCAAACTGATCGCAGAGAGAGACCTGAGCAGCCTGCATATCAAGGTCATCACCGAAAATGGCGTCACCTTCCTCATGGGTCTGGTCAGCCGGGAAGAAGGAGAAATCGCAACAGAAATCGCCCGACGTACCGGGGGCGTGCAAAAGGTGGTGAAACTGTTTGAATACCGGGAATCGTTGCGGGGGAATAAGGGCGCCAACCCCTGATCTAACTCCTGACCCGGCACTCTTTCCACACCTTATGAAGTGTCCCTCCGGGACGGCTTTTTACTGGATTCCGGGTCAAGCCCGGAACGACGCCTGAAGCAGTTCCATCCCTTCCCAATCAGGCCGTCGGGTTCTGCCTCAGGGCGCGTTCCAGGTCAGTCAGGCTGACGCGGAAGGCCCTGCGTTTGAGCAATGCGCGCGTGTACTTACGCAGGCCGCGGGCCTCAGCGGGTAGTTTGATATTGAACGCCTCCAAACGCCATAGCAATGGCGCCATGCAGCAGTCCACCAGGGTAAATTCTTCCGACATAAAATAAGGCATATTGGCGAACACCGGTTCGAGTTCCGTCAGCCTGACACGCAGGTTTTTCCTGGCGCTGGCTGCGGCGATTTCATTGTCACCGCCCAGGGCCTCGGCCGGTTCATACAGGTCGCGCGCGATACGGTAGCGCAATTGCCTGTTCATGGCCTTGGACATGGGGTCAACCGGCATCAACGGCGGATGCGGGAAACGCTCATCTAAGTATTCCAGTATGATTTGGGTGTCGTACAGAGCCAGATCGCGATCCACCAGGGTAGGCGTGGTGGCATAAGGGTTCATTTCTGCCAGATGTTCCGGGACGGCGCCTTCATCGACGTACCGGATGTCGGTTTCTACGTCTTTCTCCGCCAGCGTCAGGCGAATGCAGTGGCTGTACAGGCCGGCCCGGTCCGAATACAGTACGACTATCGGCCCGCCGTTGAGCAAGGTCGTCATTTCACGTCCCGCCAGTACTCGCGCTTGAGCAGATAGACGATCACCAGCAATATCAGCAGGTAAACGATGACCCAGGCGCCGATGGTATTGCGTTTGAGCTTGATGGGCTCACCCAGATAAACCATGAAGTTGACCAGGTCGCGCACGGTTTCCTCGTAGGGTTCATCCTGGTAGGGGGCCGGTTTTTGCTGTGGTTTGGTGACGACTTCAAGGTGGTCGATGACCCGGGTGACCTTGCCGTCTTTGCGAATTTCCTCTCTGTAAACGGGTTCCTGCCAGCCCTGCAACTCCCACAACACATGCGGCATGGCGGTGTCGGGGAAAGCCAGATTGTTGACGCCGGTGGGGCGGGATGTATCCCGATAGAACGTCAGCAGGTAAGTGTATAACCAGTTTGCGCCGCGGGAACGGGCAGTCACCGACAGGTCGGGCGGGACGATGCCGAAGTATTGTTCCGCCTCCATCCTGTTCAGGGCAACGGTCATGGTGTCGCCCGTCTTGTCCGTGCCGAACATGAAATTCTCCTTGAGCACATTTTCGCTGATGTTCAGATCCCGACCCAGGCGGTTGTAGCGCATTAACGCAGCAGAATGGCAACTCAGGCAGTAGTTCACAAAGGTACGGGCGCCGCGTTGCAATGATTTGCGGTCAGACAGGTCAACCTCAGCATGCATCAGGTAATCGCCGCCGCCGGCTGTCCAGCCAGGGCCGGCAACCAGCAGTAACAGCAGGATAAGGCCACCTCTAAAAATGCCATGGGGGGCATTTTTAGAGGTTCCCATAACAGGGGCCGGCAGCAAATTCCGTGTGTGTGCGCAAACCAGGTTCCACCCGTGCCGGGAACCCACTGTACACCGGGCACTCATGTCAACCGCTCCGGCACCGGTTTGTCATTGTCGGTTGCGGTATAAAACGGCATCAGCAGGAAAAACAGGAAATAGACCACGGTGAAAAAGCGCGCCATCCAGGTATAGAGCGTGGTGGGAGCTTGCAGGCCCAGCCAGCCCAGTATCAGGAAACTGACCGTGAACAAGGCCAGTGCGGTCTTGTATTTCCAGCCGCGGTAACGTATCGACTTGACCGGGCTGCGATCCAGCCAGGGCAGAAAAAAGAACAGCATGGTAGCGGCGCCCATGGCAACTACGCCGCCGAACTGGCTCGGCACCGCCCGCAAGATGGCGTAGAACGGCGTGAAATACCACACCGGCGCGATATGTTCCGGCGTCTTCAGCGGGTCGGCGGGAATAAAGTTATTGGCTTCGAGAAAATAACCGCCCATTTCCGGTTGGAAAAACACCACGGCGCAGAAAATAATGAGAAACACCACCACCCCGACGATATCCTTGACAGTGTAATAAGGGTGGAACGGGATACCATCCAAGGGCACGCCGTTGGCATCCTTGTAGTCTTTGATCTCGATGCCGTCGGGATTGTTCGAGCCTACTTCATGCAGGGCGATCAGGTGCGCGCCTACCAGTCCGCACAGCACCAGTGGGAAGGCAATAACGTGCAGGGAAAAGAACCGGTTCAAGGTTACGTCCGACACCACGAAATCGCCCCGTATCCACAAAGCCAGATCGTCGCCCACCAACGGCAGGGCGCCGAACAGCGAGATGATGACCTGCGCGCCCCAGTAAGACATCTGCCCCCAGGGCAGCAGGTAACCAAAGAACGCTTCGGCCATCAGGGTCAGGTAGATGAGCATGCCGATGATCCACAGCAGCTCCCGCGGCCGCTTGTAGGAACCGTACAGCAACGCCCGGTACATGTGCAGGTAAATGACGATAAAAAACGCCGAGGCGCCGGTGGAGTGCATATAACGTATCCACCAGCCCCACTCCACATCGCGCATGATGTATTCGACCGAGGCGAAGGCAAGCTCCGCAGACGGCTTGTAGTTCATGGTCAGCCAGATCCCGGTGACGATCTGCAACACCAGCACCAGCAGGGCCAGCGAACCGAAGAAATACCAGAAGTTGAAATTTTTCGGGGCGTAGTAGCGGGCCAGGTGGTCGTTCCAAAGCTGAGACAACGGGAAGCGCGCGTCCACCCAATCGCGCAATGCCGCCAGCTGTTTAACCCACATATCTCACCAAGTCGCTTGTTGCAATCTGAAACATATTTTTCGTCAATAAGTTATGGCAATAGTGATAGCAATTCGATATAACACGCGACGCTTGATGCGCCCTCACTTGTCTTTTTTCCGCCTGCGGACACGTGCTTCCTCAACCATAGCTACGGCTATGCTTTCGGTCGCAGGCGCCCGCAGGCGGAAAAAATCCGGCGCGATCTTCGCATCACTTGGTGGGATATGCGGGTTAGTCATGACTGCGCCAGCCCCGAATCATCGCCGATCAGCACCCGGCTGTCGCTCAGGTACTGGTGCGGCGGCACCACCAGGTTAGACGGCGCCGGCATGCCCTTATACACCCTGCCGGCCAGGTCAAAGCGGCTGCCGTGACAGGGGCAGAAGAAACCGCCCTGCCAGTCCGCGCCCAGGTTGTGGGCTTCACCTTCGCCTTTTCTGGCGTACACGGGGGAACAGCCCAGGTGGGTGCAGATACCGAGCACGATCAGGTACTCGGGGCGCTGTGAACGGTATTCGTTGCGGGCGTAAGACGGTTGTTGTTCGCTGTCTGACGCCGGATCCTTCACTACCTCATCAAGGCTGACCAGATCATCCACAGCAGCGTCATCACGCCTCAGTATCCACACCGGTTTGCCGCGCCATTTGACTATTTTGCGCTCACCGACCGCCAAATCGCCAATATCCACCTCAACCGGCGCGCCAATCGCCTTGGCCTTGGCGCTAGGCGTCAGGGTCGATACAAACGGCACGGTAGCAGCCACCGCGCCGGCGCCCCCCACAACCGAAGCCGTGGTGGTAAGAAAACGCCGCCGCTCACTGTTAACGCCATCATTCCTCATTGAGCAAGTCCCCGGAACCTATGCGATAAAAAGGGATAAGTATATCAGGTCAGACAGGAATTGGGAACTTGACGCTGACTTGCCGACAGGTTATAAAACTGGTCATATCAAATGTACGGTAAGGTAATGATGAGTAGAGTATGGCAAGTACAGGACGCAAATGTAACAGGCTGGATGGCTGGTGTTGCAGATGGTCAGCTAACTCGCCACGAGTCCATCAACACCCATTGACTGACATGGTATATAATCCAAGCCATGACATGGACTGTTTACATGACCAAAAAGGCGCACAAGCAGCTGGAGAAGTTGCCTCTGGTGGTGCAGGATGTGGTTGACTTTGCCATCACTGATCTCGGGGAACAGGGTATCAAGCCTCAAGGATGGGATACGTTGAAGACCGGCAAAGATGAATACCGCCTGCGTCTGAATTACAGATATCGAATGCGTTATCGCGTACTGACAAAGCAGATCATGGAAATTGAAGTTTTTTATGTCGGACATCGACGAGAAGCCTACAGATGATTCATGCATTGGAAATTCACCACGACCTTGGTGACGTGCTGGTCAAACCCGTTGTGGATGTGAATCGGGCGCGTCTGAAACGGATGATACAGTCGACTCTGGATAATTATCTGAGTGATGATCGCGTGCCCGCCCAGGTCATACACGATGAAGCAAGGCTGCGTCATGGTGATTACTACAGAACTCCGGGTTACTTTCTGCGGATGTACCGTCTCCGGGCCGAATTGACCCAGGCAGAACTGGCGGGTCAAACAGGCATCCATCAGCGCCGTATCTCTGAGATGGAGAACAACAAACGGACCATGGACCAAGCGATGGCCAGCAGGCTGGCGCAAGCACTGGACTGTGATTATCAGCGACTGTTATATGGGAACCTCTAAAAACGCTCTTTGTTGTATTTTCGCAGCCGCCCTGCTGCTCGGCGGTTGCGCCTGGTTTGGCGACAAGGACGATGAGGCCAGCAATTGGACGGTGGAACGTCTTTACTCCGAGGCCAAAGGCGCGTTGGATTCGGGTTATTACAGCAAGGCGGTGGAGTATTACGAATTTTTGGAAACCCGCTTTCCGTTCGGCGTGTATGGGCAGCAATCGCTGCTGGACCTGGCTTATGCCTATTACAAGACCGAAGAATTTGATTCAGCCATGTCAGCCTGCGACCGTTTCATTCGTCTGTACCCACAGAACATTCATATCGACTATGCCTACTACCTGAAAGGCGTGGTCAACTTCAACCGCGGCAAAGGCCTGACGGAACGGTTCCTCCCCATCGATTCCAGCCAGCGCGACCAGAGCTCGGCAATGACTTCGTTCCAGGCTTTCGCCGAGCTCCTGGAGAGATACCCGCAGAGCCAGTACGCCGAAGACACAAAAAAACGCATGGTGTTTCTGCGCAACCGTCTGGCCCGGCACGAAATGCACGTTGCCGACTACTACATGAAACGCGGCGCCTACCTGGCAGCCATCAACCGCGCCAGTAACGTGGTGGAATCCTACTCGCGCACTCCCTCAGTCCCCGACGCCCTGGTGCTTATGGCCAAGGCGTACAAAGTCATGGAAATGCCCGACCTCTCCGCCGGCGCCCTGCGCGTGCTGGAACTGAACTACCCCAACCACCACGGCATCTACGAGGTCAGGGATATTGTGGTTGAGGATTAGTCCGCAGATGGCACAGACTACCTCTCCCGGTAACGTGAAGTAATCGGATAACGGCGGTCGCGGCCGAAGGCGCGTTCGGTAATTCTGACGCCGGGGGCGGCCTGGCGGCGTTTGTATTCGTTTTTGTCCACCTGTGCGGCTACCTGGTGAACGGTATCTTGGTCGTAACCCGCGGCGATAATCTCGTCCGGGGTGCGGTCGAGTTCTATGTATTGTTCCAGTATCGGGTCCAAGATCTCGTAGTCGGGCAGTGAATCCGCGTCTTTCTGGTCGAAGCGCAGTTCTGCTGTGGGTGGGCGGTCGATGATGCGCTGCGGGATGACCTCGCCGTTGCGGTTGCGCCAGCGGGATAGCGCGTACACCAGTGTCTTGGGCACATCCTTGAGCGGGGCGAAGCCGCCGGCCATGTCGCCGTACAAGGTGGCGTAGCCGACTGCCAGCTCGCTCTTGTTGCCGGTGGTCAGCACCAGTTTTCCGGTCTTGTTGGAAACCGCCATGAGCAGCAGGCCGCGACAGCGGGCCTGGATGTTCTCTTCGGTCGTATCTGCGGGCAGGTTCTCAAATATGGGCGCCAGGATTGCCGCAAAAGCCGTGAACGGTTGCTCAATGCTGACGATATGGCAGGCAACGCCCAGCCGCCCGGCCATGTCCTGCGCGTCCTCGACGCTCATGTCTGCGGTATAGCGTGACGGCATAAGCAGCACGGCCACATTCTCCGCGCCCAGCGCGTCCACGGCAACGGCCAGGGTCAGCGCCGAGTCGATGCCGCCGGACAGGCCGATCACCGCGCCCTTAAAGCCGTTTTTCGATACATAATCCTTAACGCCCAGCGTCAACGCCCGGTACACGCTGCCATTGAAGTCCGCCCCGCGCGCCCGCGGCGATTTGGCGGTCAACTTCAGACGCCCGGCAGCGCGTTCCAGCTCTACCAGATACAACCCCTGTTCGAACTGTGGCGCCTTGAGCACGAATTCCCCGCGAGCATCGACCACCAGCGAACCGCCGTCGAACACCAGCTCATCCTGGCCGCCGATCAGGTTGACATAAATAATGGCAAGACCGCAGTCGCGGGCGCGGCGACGCAGCAGTTCCTCGCGCACCGCAGCCTTGTCGGTGTGGTAGGGCGAGGCATTGATATTGATCAGCAGTTCCGCCCCGGCCTGCGCCGCCTCCCGGGCGTGGTGTTCGGTCCACAGGTCTTCGCATACGCTCAGCGCAACCTTGCCGTGCGGGGTAGTCAGCAGGTTCAACTCTGTGCCCTCGGTAAAATAGCGTTTTTCGTCGAACACGCCGTAGTTGGGCAGGTTGCGCTTGTGGTAGGCGGTGATAATTTCCCCGTCGCGCAGCAGGCCGCAAGCGTTATACAGCTTTGCGCCAAGCGGCTGCGGATAACCGAGAATGACGTCGATACCCCGCGCCGCGTCGGTCACGCGCTGCAAGGCCCGTTGCACCTGTACATGGAAATGCGGGCGCAACAACAGGTCTTCCGGCGGATAACCGGTCACAGCGAGTTCCGGGAAAATGACGGTATCGGCGCCGGCAACGTCCCTGGCCTCGGCGATATACTTGACGAGCAGCGCCGTATTATCTTCCATGGCGCCGACACAGGGGTCAACCTGGGCGATAGCGATCCGGTTCATTTAATCCGACTTCGTAAGGTGTCTCTTCGAGACAGATTATGCTGCTGGATTCCTGCTTGCGCAGGAATGACGAAAGGAGCTTTGCAGTAGCGCCCACTAACATTGGCATTTAGCGGGAATGGCTGGGGGACTCTTTATCATTCTGCAAGGCGTTACTCAACAGACGAGGTCAAACGCGCGGCGATGGCTTCTCCCAGCGCCGCGGGCGAGCGCACGGTGGTGACGGCGGCGGCGTCCAGCGCGGCAAATTTGTCCTGCGCAGTGCCCTTGCCGCCGGAGATGATGGCGCCGGCATGGCCCATGCGGCGTCCCGCCGGCGCCGTGACGCCGGCAATATAAGCTACCACGGGCTTGCTCAGCTGCGCCCCGATAAACGCTGCCGCTTCTTCCTCGGCGCTGCCGCCGATCTCGCCGACCATGATGATGCCGGTGGTGGCCGCATCCTGCTCAAACAGGGCCAGGCAGTCAATGAAGTTCATGCCGTGCACCGGGTCGCCGCCGATGCCGATGCAGGTGCTCTGACCCAACCCGGCAAGCGTGGTCTGGTGCACCGCCTCATAGGTCAGGGTGCCGGAGCGGGACACGATGCCGATACAGCCGGGCTGGTGGATATGGCCCGGCATGATGCCGATCTTGCACTGCCCGGGGGTAATGATGCCGGGGCAGTTCGGGCCGATCAACCGCACCTCGGGATACAGATCGATACTGGCGCGGACGCGCACCATGTCGATGATGGGAATGCCTTCGGTGATACAGACGATGGTTTTGATACCGGCCGCGGCCGCTTCGGTAATGGCTTGCGCCGCAAACGCCGCCGGTGCCATGATCATGCTGGCATCCGCCGCGGTGGCGGCTACCGCCTCCTGCACGGTATCGAACACGGGTCGCTCCAGGTGAGTCTGCCCACCCCGTCCCGGCGTGACGCCGCCCACTACCTGCGTGCCGTAGGCGATAGCCTGCTCGGCGTGGAAAGTGCCCTGACGCCCGGTGAAGCCCTGTACGATGAGCTTCGTATTTTTGTCAACCAGCACCGCCATCAGTTCGCTCCCTGGCTCACTGCCACAACCTTGTCCGCCGCATCGCTCAGGCCGTCTGCGGAAATAATCTTCAAGCCGCTATCGTTGAGCAGCGCCTTGCCTTCCGCGACCCGCGTGCCTTCCAGCCGCACCACCACCGGCAGCGTCAGGCCGGTTTCCCGCACGGCATTGATGATGCCCTCGGCGATCAGGTCGCAGCGCACGATGCCGCCGAAAATATTGACCAGGATCGCCTTGACCCGGGTATCGGACATGATCAGCTTGAACGCTTCGGCCACGCGCTCCGTGGTGGCGCCGCCGCCCACATCCAGAAAATTCGCCGGCTCCCCGCCGTGCAGCTTGATAATGTCCATGGTCGCCATGGCCAGGCCGGCGCCGTTCACCATGCAGGCGATATCGCCGTCCAGCGCCACGTAATTCAGGTCGAACACTTTGGCCTTGTTCTCCTTTTCATCTTCCTGGCTGGGGTCGCGCCAGCTTTCCAACTCCTTTTGGCGATACAAGGCATTGTCATCGACGGCCACCTTGGCGTCCAGGGCCTCCAGGTCACCGGCGGCGGTGATGACCAGGGGGTTTATTTCAATCAGGCTCAGGTCCTTGTCCACAAACAAACGGTGCAGGCCCGACAGCATTGCCGCCAGTTGCTTGCCCTGGGCATCGTTCAACCCCAGGGCAGCGCCCAGCGCCCGGCATTGATACTGCTGCAAGCCCATTACCGGGTCGATGGCAAACGTGAAGATCTTTTCCGGCTCGGTGGCCGCCACTTCTTCAATGTCCACGCCACCGGCGGCTGAAGCCATCACCGCTACCCGGCGCTGGCTGCGGTCCACCAGCAGCCCCAGGTAAAGTTCAGCAGCGATGTCCGATAGCGACGACACCAGCACGCAATGTACCGGCTTGCCCTCAGCGCCGGACTGTTGGGTGACCAGCACGCTTCCCAGCAGGTTCTGCACGTAATCTTCCAGTTCGGCCTTGTCGCGCACCAGCCGCACGCCGCCAGCTTTGCCGCGCCCGCCGGCATGGACCTGGGCCTTGACCACCCAGCTGTCGCCGCCCAGCTGCGCCGCAGCTGCCAGCGCCTCGTCAACGGAATGGGCAGGTTTGCCCGCAGGCACGGGAATGCCATACTCTGCAAACAGATTTTTTGCCTGATACTCATGCAGGTTCATTTCCTCAATACTCCTGGTACGGTATTATTAAAGTAACCTCTAAAAATGCCCTCCGTGGCATTTTTAGAGACGGAAACGGAAAAATGCGATTTTCCGTTTCCTTCATTTTCAATCACTTACGTGATTAAAAATGGCAGTATATCCCTATACTGCACGGGCACCTCTAATTTTTAGAGGTGCCCTTAACGCTTTGTTTGAATAGTAGAGGTTGTCACGCGTTGCTACGCCTGTTGATTATTATCCTGTCGCTGGTCTTGCTGGTTGCCCTGTTGACGCGGCTGTTCTCCAAAAAACTGCCCCGGCAGGATGAAAAACATATCGCGAAAATGGTGCAATGCGATTATTGTCAGACTTACGTCCCGCATAACTCTGCGGTCAAACACGCGGCGCGCTACTATTGCTGTGAAGAGCACAAGGGCGCATCTAAAAGCAAGCCGCCAGTTTAGCACTGCTTGCGGATAATCTCCAGCAAGCGGTCATGCAGCACCGGGTTACCGGCCACGACATTGCTTGAATTGCGCCAGGGCTCGCCGCTATCCATGTCGCTGATGTAGCCGCCGGCTTCGCGGATGAGCAGGGCGCCGGCGGCAATGTCCCAGAGTTCCAGGCCGTATTCCCAGAAACCATCGAGGCGTCCGGCGGCGACATAAGCCAGATCCAGCGCCGCCGCGCCGGGGCGTCTGATGCCGGCGGTAACTTGGGTCAGTTCCCTGAAGATGCCGATGTAGTTGTCCATTTTATCCAGTGTCCGAAACGGAAAGCCGGTGCCGATGAGCGCGCCGTCCAGGGTATCCCTGCGGGTCACCCGAATGCGGCGGCCGTCCAGGTGTGCGCCGTCTCCCCTGCTGGCGGTGAACAGCTCCTGGCGTAACGGGTCGTAAACAATGCCCTGGTCGAGCACGCCTTTGTGCTCCAGCGCCAGCGACACCGCAAACTGTGGGAAGCCGTGCAGGTAATTTGTAGTGCCATCCAGAGGGTCGATGATCCAGCGATACTCACTGTCCCCTTGCGCGCCGCTCTCTTCGGCTAAAATGGCGTGACCGGGATAGGCCTTGTGCAAGACATCGATGATGATAGCCTCGGCGCGCCGGTCCACGTCACTGACAAAGTCATTGCGACTCTTCGTAATCACTTCAATGCCGTGCATGCGTTCCATGCAACGGACGATATAATCACCGGCGGCACGCACCGCGCGGATACCCATGTTCAACATCGGGTGCATAGTTTGCTCCAGTAACCATAAAAGAGTCATTGTAACTGGTTTACAATAACGCCGATGATAAAGATCGTTCTGGTAGATACCACCCACCCCGGCAATATCGGCGCCGGCGCCAGGGCCATGAAAACCATGGGCCTGGAGCGCTTGACGCTGGTATCCCCGCAGCGTTTTCCCAGCGCCGAGTGCACGGCCCGGGCTGCGGGCGCGGACGACCTTTTGGCCCGGGCCGAAGTGTTCTCCAGCCTGGAAGACGCGGTGGCAGATTGCGCGCTGGTATTCGGCGCCAGCGCCCGCACCCGCAGCATCGCCTGGCCGGAAGTCACGCCGGAAACCGCCGCCACTCAGATACTCGATCAGGTTGGCAACGGCGGCGGCGCGGCCATCCTGTTCGGGCGCGAGAGTTCCGGCCTGTCCAACGAGCAACTGGAAGTCTGCCATGCCATGATCCGCATACCGACCAACGCCGACTTTGCCTCGTTGAATATTGCCGCAGCGGTGCAGATCATCTGTTATGAGATCAACAAGCAGCGTCTGGCCCGGGCCGCCGCGGCTGAGGACGGATTAACAGGTGTCTCCGCAGGCGCCGGGCCACGACCCGCAGCACCGGACACGGACGTTAATGCGTCCCCCGGTGATGATGGCACTGTAGCCCCGGTAACGACCAAAGACATGGAGTACCTGTATGAACATCTTGAACAAACCCTGGACCGGGTCGGTTACCTCGACCGCAAAAAACCCCGCCACCTGATGCGCCGCCTGCGCCGCCTGTTCAACCGCGCCCGGCTTGACAGCAACGAATATAATATCCTGCGGGGAATCCTGACGGCAATCGGGAACAGCAGGGGTTAAGCAAACGGAATGGCGTATAGCTGCCGCCCTATGCAGATTCCTGCCTGCGCGGAGTGGGAGGTATCGACAGCAGGCGCCGCAGGTCGTCGGCGATGATGACGTTTACCGGGATCATGATGAGCGTGATGAGGGTTGCGAACAGGATGCCGAAGGCCAGCGAGATGCCCATGGGGATCAGGAACTGTGCCTGTACCGACTTCTCGAACAGCAACGGCAGCAGGCCGAAGAAGGTGGTCAGTGAGGTCAGCAGCACCGCCCGGAAGCGGGCCACGCCGGCATTCAACACTGCTTCCAGGGTGGTTTTGCCCTGGGCCTTTTGCTGATTGATAAAATCCACCAGCACCAGGCTGTCGTTGACGACCACGCCGGTCAGCGCCATCAGGCCCAGCATACTCGGAAAGGTCAGGTCGCGTCCCATGATCCAGTGTCCCCACACGGCGCCGATGATGCCGAACGGGATGACCGACATGACGATCAGGGGTTGAATATATGATTTCAACGGCAGCGCCAGCAACATGTAGATCACAAACAGCACGGCGATCATCCCCCATTGCAGGCTTTCGAAGGAGCGGCGTTGTTCCCGGGCCTCGCCTTCCAGTGTGTAGGTGACGCCGGGATAGTTCTGCAACAGCGTTTGCAGGTAGGCATCGAGGTCGGCCTTCAACACCGTCATGTTGGTTTCTTCCTTGTCAACATCGGCGGTGACGTTCATGGTGCGGTAGCGGTTGATGCGCTTGATGGCGGACGGGCCTTTGCCCGGCGTCAGGGTGGCTACATGAGCCAGTGGCACCCGCCGGCCCTCCGGGGTGGTGATCAGATACTCATCCAGGGTGGACGTGACGCTACGTTCCTCTCTGGGCAGGCGCACGATGACGCGGATATCATCGCGCCCACGCTGAATGCGTTGCGCCTCAAAGCCGCGAAAGGCCTGGCTGACCTGGCTGGCAATGGCGGCGCGGGTCAGCCCCAGCACGTGACCTTGTGGGGTCAGTTCAATCTGTATTTCTTCCTTGCCGTCGGACAGGCTATCGGCGATATCGAACACGGTGGGGTAGGTGGCCAGACGCTGTTTGACCTGCTCGCCGAGCTCTGCCAGTGTCTCCAGCGAATGACCGCTGAACCGGATATCGAGCGGGTCGCCGGTGCGGATCAGTTCGGCGCGATAAGTCAGGGATTCGGCCCCGGGAATGACGCCGACCGCGCGGCGCCATTCCCGTAGCAGATCAGTGGTGCTCACGTCGGTGCGGCGTGCGTCGGAAGGAACGGTCTCGATCATGACCTGGCCGCGATTATCGCCGCCGCCGGCAGCGCCCGTGGCCGGGCCGCCGCCCATCCTCATGCCGGCCGAGCCGGTGGTGGACAGGATATTGCGTATCAGTGACTCCCCGCCGGCGCCGTTGGTGTGTTTGCGCTGCAGGTCAAAGGCCGCCCCGGTGATGCGTTGCATGTGCCGGTCGGTGACCTCGAATGGGGTGCCGGCCGGCATGGTCAGAGTGACGATGGCCGTGTCCCCTTCAATGCGGGGGAAAAAGACGAATTTGGCCCAGCCGCTCAGCACCAGCGCCAGCGTGATCAGCAACACGCCCAGGAAAGCGGCGATAACCGAGTAACGGTGCGCCAGAGCAAAACGTAACAGTGGCCGGTAATAGTCCAGTATGCAGCGTTCAAAGCCGTCGGCAAAACGCTGCTGAAAGCCACTGAAGCCGGTTAGCGTGGCGTCGCTGTTGCGTACCCTGACGGTTTTCAGGTGCGCCGGCAATACCAGTTTCGACTCGATTAAGGAAAACAGCAGACACGGAATGACCACGGCCGGTATCGCCCCCATGAAATCACCCATGCGCCCTTCTACAAAGGCCAACGGGCTGAAGGCGGCGATGGTGGTGAGGATGCCGAAGGTGACCGGCACCGCCACCTGTCTGGTGCCTTGTATGGAGGCTTGCAGAGGGTCCTCGCCCCGACGCAGGCGCGCATAGATGTTCTCGCCGGTGACGATGGCATCGTCCACGACGATACCCAGCACGATGATGAACCCGAACAGGCTGATCATGTTTATGGTGACGCCACTCAACGGCATGATGATCAGCGCACCTAAGAAACTGGCGGGAATGCCGATGAAGACCCACAGCGCCACCGCCGGCCTGAGAAACATTGCCAGCAGCAGGATTACCAGGATGCCGCCCTGTATGCCATTCTGCAACAAGGTGCCGAGCCGCGCCTTTAAGTACTGCGACCTGTCGTTCCAGTAGCCCAGGGTAATGCCGGCCGGCAGTGTCGCCTGCTTGCCGGCGATGTAATGCTTGACCTTGTCGGCAATGTCGATGACGTCCTGGTTACCGATCCGGTAAACCTGCACGACCGCGGCAAACTCGCCGTTAAAGCCGGCTTTCAGCAGCACTTCCTGAAAACCGTCGTTGACCGTGGCGACATCGGCCACGCGTATGATGCTGCCGTCCGGGTTGGTCTTGACCACAATATCTTCGAACTCGGCGCGCCGGTAGGCCTGACCCTTGGCGCGGATAAGCACATCGCCGCCATCGGTGCGCACGTTGCCGGCAGAGACATCCAGCGAACTGCGCTGTACCGCCTGGGCAATGTCCGCCAGGGTCAGTTGAAATTCACGCAAACTATCCTGGGACGCCTCGATGCTGATTTCGTAGTTTCTCACCGCATCCAGCGAGACCTGGGTAATGCCGTCGATACGCAGCAGCTCATCGCGCACCTGCTCGGCAAAACCGCGGATTTCCTGTTCCTGATAGGCGCCCGCAACCACCACCGAGATGACCGAGCGGGTGCGCTGCCCGAGGCTGACCACCGGTTTTTCGGTATCGGCGGGAAACGTGTTGATGGAATCGACCCGGTTCTTGACATCATTGAGCAAGGCGCGCGGGTCATAATCGGAATCCACTTCTATGCTGACCGAGGTGCTGCCCTCCACGGAACGGCTGACAATCTCATCAATGCCTTCCAGGTCTTGCACCGCTTCCTCAATACGGATGGCGACGCCCAGCTCCAGGTCTTCCGGGGTGGCGCCGCGCAACGGTACGGATACGGTGATGACATCCGGTTCGGTTTCCGGAAACATGTCCAGCAGCAACGAGGTATTGAGCGAATACAGGCCGCCGAGAATGATGCTGAACAGCAACAGGTTGGCGGCGACGTGATTCCGGGCAAACCAGTCGATCATGTGTGGTTGTTCATGCGTTAGGGTTGCGCTGCCGGCTGGCCGGCGGCCGCGCGCGCCGCCCGGGGCGGTTGTTTTGAAACCGTCACGCGCACCCCGGAGGTGACCTGGCCCAGCGGCGTCAGCGCCAGCAGTTCACCTTGTTCAAGGCCGCTTGCGACCAGCGCCTCGGTCTGGTTCTGCCAGGCGATCTCAATATCGCGCCGCTGCAATATCCCGTCTGCCACGATATAAACGTAACCGCCCTGGTAAATCGCCCCGGTCGGGATTAACAGGGCGTCGTGCAGCAGTGTGCCCTCCACTTCGGCGGTGACGTACTGGCCTATTTTCAACGGCGCCCCGGCGCGCGCGTGAATGCCGAAGGGGTCATCTATCTGCGCCACCACATGCAGTTGCCGGGCGCGCTCGTCAATGGCGCCTTCGGTGCGCACCACCCGGCCCGACCAGCCAGCCCCATCGCCCAGTTCGGAACGGAGCGTCACGCGCGGGCCGGGGGGTGTAGCCCCGGTTTCAAACCGGTAGTTTTCGGGCAGGTCGATAAAGGGCAGGTCGCGATTGCGCAGCGGCAGGCGCACTTCCACGTAATCCACCGCGTAGATCTCCGCCAGCGACGAGTTTCTGTTCACCACCTGGCCCTGGTCCACCAGTTTGTTCATCACCCGCCCGGCATAGGGCGCCACCACCCGGGTGCGTTCCAGTTCCAGGCGCGCCTTGTCCAGCGTGGACTGCGCCGACGCCACGCGCGCCTCGGCCGCGGCTAGTTGCGGCTGGCGCAGCACCAGGGCCGGCGCCTGCCCCTGATTGCCCAGCCGTTGCCAGTCTTCCAGCGCCTGCGCGGCCCGGGCCTGTTCCTGGATCAGCGCCTGTTTGGCGTCCAACAGCGAGCCTTCGGCAATTTTGACATTGGCCAGGTAATCGCGCCGGTCGATGTTGAGCAATACCTCGCCTTGCTCGAAAAAACCGCCTGTTCGCAGGCTGTCGTTGATGGACGTGATCTCCCCGAACACCTGCGCCACCAGCATACTGCGGGTACGCGGCTGCACGGTGCCGTAACTCTGCAACAGCACGCGATACGGCCGCCGTTCCAGCTCCAGCACAGCTACGCTCAGTTGCGGCGCGGCCGGCGCCGGCGCCCGCTCTGCCTGAGGTGGGTTGTGCAGGATCAGGTAAGCCAGACCGGCCAGCGCAGCCAGGATAATAATGGGAGCCAGTTTGCTCATTGTCGTCTTAACCAAAGTTGCCACCCAGGGCCAGATACAGGGTAATGCGGTTCTGCAACAGCTGGTTGCGTAATTCGATCACCCCCGATTGTATATCAAAAGCCCGGCGCTGCGCTTCCAGCGCCGTGGTATAAGGGACCAGGCCGCGCTGGTATTGGGCAAACGCCAGGGTCAGCGCCGCCACGGCATTTTTTTCCGCAGCCAGGGTAACCTGGTAGCGGGTTTGTAGCGCGCGGGCGCGGCTGAGGGCGTTTTCCACTTCGGAGAAGGCCCGGTACAGATTTTCCAGGTATTGATGTTCGGCCTGCGTCAAGCGCGCACGGGCCTGTTGCTCCTGCGCTCTCAGGCGGCCGGCGTTGAACAACGGCTGGGTCAGGTTACCGAGTATCGACCAGGCCAGCGGGGTGCCGTTCAGCAGGCTATCCAGGTCTTGCGAGACATCACCGCCGGACGCCGCCAGCGCCAGGCGCGGGAAGCGTTGCTTGTGTGCGATCGCCACCGCCGCGTCCCGCGCCAACAGGTTGGCCCAGGCCTGCTGCAAGTCCGGCCGGCGGCTGATGAGTTCCGACGGCAGGCCCGCGGGGACGGGCGTTGCAATAATCGGCAGCGTTGCGCCGGTTGTCATGTTCCCGTCCGGGTAGGCGCCCAGCAGTAATTGCAGCGCCACCTGGTGTTCCGATAATGTTTGCTCCTGGGCGGCGATACGGGCGCGCTCCTGGTCGGTGTTGGCGCGGGCCAGGTAAACGTCCAGCGCCCCGGTCAAGCCCTGGTTGTAGGCGCTTTCGATAATATCCAGGTCCTCTTCCAGGTTCGCCAGGCGCTCGCGCAGCAGCGCCAGCAACTCCCCGGCGCCGATTACGTTGAACCAGGCCCGCGCCACATTGCCGGCCACCTGGCGCCGGGCCGCCTCATAACGCGCCTGCGCGGCCAGCAGGTTCAGGCCGGCCTGCCGCTCTGCGTCCCGCAGCCTGCCCCAGGCATCAATTTCCCAGGACAGGTCGGCGCCGATCTCAAAGTTGCTGGCTGTGCGCGTGATGCCGAACTGGTTGCTGATGACGCGCCGGCGCGAGGAATCAAACGTCAGGTTCAGTTGCGGCCAGCGCGCCGCGCCGCTGACGCTGACCGCCTGCCGCGCCGCGGCAACCTCCGCAGCCAGTTGCGCCAACTGGTAATTTTGTGCCATGGCAGTGGCCACCAGTTCGTCAAGCCGGGCGCTACCCAGCTCAGCCAGCCAACCGTCCTGAACCGCGCCATACTCAGCCACCCCGCGCCAGCTTTCTGGCAAGTCCCGCTCCCGCACTTCGGGCGAGACGGCAGAGCCCGCGCACCCGGCCAGGAACAAAGCCGCAATGAGGACAAATAATTGTGGAATGATAGCTGGGGTCAGAATAAAACCCTTGAGACAATGGAGCCCGTTACTACTCGCCGGGAATGTCAGCGCGCAGCAACCGTTGACCGAGGAAACTGGCAATATACTGGTTGTTGGCCTTCAGGCTGGTTTCCACGATAACAAGGCGCTTGTCTATGTTGTCTACGCGTGTCTCCAAAGCAGCAATCCGATCAGACAGGCTGTTCTCTACCTCACTGATCCTAACGGACAGCCTGTCTTCCACCGCGCCGATGCGCCCGGACAGGTTGGCATGGCTCCAAGCGTTGGAGCCTATAATGGCTATGATCAGCGTTATCAGGTGTATGGTCTGTTTGTCCATCTGTATTATCTCCCGGAATCCGTGACGACTCCTTTGTTTTGAATTTCAAGAGGTGACCTCTAATTTTTAGAGGTGCCCAAGAGTGATTATAGCCCGTTGAGAGGCGGGACTGCATGTTTTTTT
>JAPORZ010000108.1 GCA_026709915.1 Gammaproteobacteria bacterium | reverse complement strand
CGGTCAGGAAATAGAGTAAAATAACGGTAGTGTTGATAATCATAAGGGCACCTCTAAAAATTAGAGGTGGCCGTGCAGCAGTATGGACATGCTGCCATTTTTAAGCACGTTAGTGCTTGAAAATGAAGGAAACGGAATGTCCCACTTTTTCGGGCACTTTTCCGTTTCCGTTTCTAAAAATGCCACGGAGGGCATTTTTAGAGGTTACCACAATTCTATCCGCAGGTAGCACAGATTAACACAGGCCACCTGTAAAAATCAGGGGTCCCCCACAGTTTTTTGACCTCACAGGACAAAGTAGAGAAGACAGCATGTTTGAGAATCTGACCGGGCGCTTTAGTCGTATTGTGCAACAGTTGCGCGGTCATGCGCGGCTGACGGAAGAAAATGTCGCGGCCACCTTGCGGGATGTGCGTATGGCGCTGCTGGAGGCGGATGTGGCGCTGCCGGTGGTGCAGGCATTTATCGGACGCATTGAGCAACAGGCGCTAGGGCGGGAGGTGGCAGGCAGTCTCACCCCGGGGCAGGCGCTGCTCAAAGTCGTCCAGGATGAGTTGGTGCACCTGATGGGAGATGGCCAGGCCGAGCTCAACCTGAAAGTGTCGCCGCCGGCGATCATCCTCATGGCCGGCCTGCAGGGCGCGGGCAAGACCACTACCGTGGCGAAACTGGGTAAATGGTGTCGGGAGCAGCACAACAAGTCCGTGGTGGTGAGCAGTTGCGATGTCTATCGCCCCGCGGCGCAGGAGCAGTTGCAGGTGCTGGCGCAGGAAAACCAGTTGGACTATTTCAGCGCCGGGGACGGCTGTGAACCCGTTGCCATCGCCGAGGCGGCGCTACAACATGCCCGTAGCCGTTTTGCCGATGTGCTCATCGTCGATAGCGCTGGCCGGCTGCATGTGGATGAGGACCTGATGGCGGAGATCCGCCAGATCCAGCGCGTGCTGCAACCGTCTGACACCCTGTTCGTGATAGACAGCATGATGGGGCAGGACGCAGTGAACGCGGCGGCAGCCTTTAACGAGGCCCTGGACCTGAGCGGTGTGATCCTGACCAAGGTGGACGGTGACGCCCGCGGGGGCGCGGCGTTATCGGTCCGGCACGTCACCGGCAAGCCCATCCTGTTCCTGGGCACCGGGGAGAAGGCCTCGGAACTGTCGCTGTTTCATCCCGACCGCATTGCCTCGCGCATCCTCGGTATGGGCGATATGTTGAGCCTGATCGAGGAAGTGGAGCAAAAGACAGACCAGGAAAAAGCGCAGAAGATGGCCAGGAAGCTGAAACGGGGCAGGGGCTTTGACCTGGACGATTTTCGCGAACAGATCCGGCAGATGCAGAACCTGGGCGGGCTGGGCGGTTTACTGGACAAGATACCGGGGATGCAGCAAGCCGCCGCCGGCGCCATGGGTGGAATTGCCGGTCAGGAGCGCGACCTGGCCCGCTTCGAGGCGATCATCAACTCCATGACCCCCGGCGAGCGGCGCTTCCCGGCCGTGGTCAACGGTTCCCGCAAGAAACGCATCGCCACCGGTTCCGGCACACAGATCCAGGATGTCAACCGCTTGCTTAAACAGTTTGCTCGAATGCAGAAGATGACCAAAAAGCTCAGCAAAAAAGGCGGCGTAGAGAACATCATGCGCGGTCTTACCGGCAATATGGGTAACGGGAATATGGGAAATATACCGCGCGGCTTACGGCGTTGACCCGCAAGCCTGTTCGTGTGTAGGCCACCTCTAAAAATACCCTCCGTGGTATTTTTAGAGACGGAAACGGAAAAATGCGATTTTCCGTTTCCTTCATTTTCAATCACTTACGTGATTAAAAATGGCAGCACATCCCTGTGCTGCACGGTCACCTCTAATTAATAGAGGTGACCTATAAATGCAAGCAGACGTGTCGCCCTGCGAGCGACGCGTTGTTACACTGGATTCCCGCTTGCGCGGGAATGACGAGGGCGCCCTGAGCAAGTCTGGTATATAAACAGCGCTGACAACGCAGCAAACCAGAACAAACTCCACTCGGCGATACTCAGAGACAGGAACGTCCACACAGTTTGTGCGCATTCCCCGGAACCGGTGAAGATCAGCCTTAAGGCATCGAACAACGGAAACGCGTGCAGGATGAAGTCCAGCCCCGGCCCGCATTCCGGCGCCCGTTCCGGCGGCAGCTGCTGTAACCACACCTGGCGCCCGGCAATAGCGGCGCCCGTCAGCGCACAAACCAGCGCCAGCCCACTGTACAAGCGGGCGCCGGAGCCATGCAGGAAGGCGATCAGACAAACCAGCCCCACGCCCAGATACGCGCCCCGCTGCAGGATACACAACGGACATGGGTCCAACCCCCGCATAAATTGCAGGTAGTAGCCAAAGCCCAGCAACGCCAGACATGCCAGGGCTGCAACCAGAAACAACCTGCGTTCAGTGATTAAGGCGCCAAAACCGTTCGCTAAAAACATCTCATAAATGCCCCTCAAAAAACTCAATAATACGTCGTTCCAGCCAATATACAGCATACCCCGGCAGGCGGCCGCCGACAAACCCGATATGCCCGCCGCGCGGAACCAGTTCCAGTTGCACGTATTCCGACAGTTCAGTTTCCGCAGGAATCACCGCCTCAGTCATAAACGGGTCATCGCGCGCGTGCAACAACAGGGTTGGCACGTCGATGGACCTTAAAAACTGCCGGGAACTGCTGCGGGTATAATAATCATCCGCCCCGGCAAACCCGTGCAAGGGCGCAGTGACGGCGCCATCGAAACTGAAAAAATCGTTCAGCTGTGCCAGTTTATCAAGGTCAACAGGGGCGTCCGCCGCATCGAACTTACTCTTGAGCTTACGCTTGAGCAAGTTCAGGAAACGGCGCTGATATACCCTGGAAAACCCCCGGTTCAGGCACCGGGCGCCGGCTGCAAGGTCGTAAGGCACAGACACCGCCGCCGCAGCCTGCACCAGCCCCCGGCGCGACGCCTCACCCAGATATTTGAGCAAGGCATTGCCCCCCAGCGAATAGCCCGTCACGGCAAGGGGAACCCCAGGGAAGCGTCGGCGCAGTTGCTCCAGCAAAAAGCCGATATCGCCGGTGTCTCCGGAATGATAACTGCGCGCCAGACGGTTATGCGTCCCGCTACACCCGCGCCAGTGCATGAACACGCCGTGCCAGCCGCGCCGCGCCACAGCCGCCAGCAATGGCT
This sequence comes from Gammaproteobacteria bacterium, assembly GCA_026709915.1. Lineage (GTDB taxonomy): Bacteria > Pseudomonadota > Gammaproteobacteria > Eutrophobiales > Eutrophobiaceae > JAAXHV01. The sequence continues at coordinate 2,369 of JAPORZ010000108.1, read as the reverse complement.
TCACGTAATGGGAATCGACGCAGCCTTCCAGCCCGTGCAACACACACACCACCGGCGCCCCGGCATTTGCAGTCAGGCACAGGTCAACAAAATCTCCATCCGGCAGTTCAAGCCGCTCACGAACCAAATCCAACCGCGGCCGGCGTCGAAAAAAATAAGGCCACAGCGTCTGTAAATTGCCGCTCGGCAACCACCAGGCCGGTTTGAACCCGCTGGCAATGATCTTTCCTGACTCTGGCTTCATGGGTCGTCATTATATGATGATGCAATGGGGCGCCGCCCATTTTATTTGCTGCCATTTGCTGCTTGACTCCAGTCCTGTGTTTATATATTCTGAAAATGCCTGTTCGGATACGAAACGGACATTTTGCAACACTTTTAAGGAGGACATGTCATGTCAAAAGATTTGATCGCAATCATCGGTGTCGGCATAAGCCTGGCCGGCCTCATTCTGTACAGCCAACATAGCCTGAAAGCAGAGATGCTCGACCTGCGCGAGGAGAACCGCGCGGAATTCAGGGAGGTGCATGAGGAATTCAGGGCTGTCCGCACTGAGATTCGGGAACTGCGTATGGAGACGCAGGCAGAGTTCAAGGCTGTCCGGTCAGAGGTTAAGACCGAATTCGATGTGCACCTGGAGACAATAAACCTGTTACGCGGGGACGTGAGTCAATTACAGGAACGCGTGGTGCGTCAGGAAGGATTGATGGAAGGGTTACGCGAGGCCATGGGTCAGTTGCAGGAACGCGTGGTGCGTCAGGAAGGATTGATGCAAGGGTTACGCGAGGCCATGAGTCAGTTGCAGGGGCGCGTGGCTCGCCAGGAAGGATTGATGGAAGGGTTACGTGATGCCATCGTCGGATCGCAGGCGCTGCTAGCCGAACCGGGTTAGACAGTTATCATCCCGAAGTGGTCAACGACACTTTGCCTCAGGCCCGTGACATGGCAAGCGGGGTTGAAGCAATACATCGCCGTAAGCAATAAATGGAAAAATTCGATCGCTTAAAAGAAATTCTACGGACGATGTTCCAGCTCGACCGTGGCGATCTGGACTTTGGTTTGTACCGGATTATGAACCTGAAGGCCAGGGAGATTGAGGACTTTCTTGATAAAGACCTGTTGCCCCAGGTACAGGACGCGTTGACGGGTAATGCCGCCAAGACCCTGGCTGGCCTGGAAGAGGAACTGGTTAAAGCGCGTATAACTGCCGGTGACCTGGGTATCGATCTTGAGACCACGCCAAAATTCAGAGAACTGCAACAACTGATCAAGGAAGCCAGGGCGGATGTGGCGGCGGAAGCGGACGTTTATAACCACCTTGCCAATTTCTTCGATCGCTATTACGCCGACGGCGACTTCATGTCATTACGCCGTTACTCAGGCGGCGGACAGCCCACCTACCTGCTCCCTTACGACGGGGAGGAGGTTAAACTACACTGGGCCAACGCCGACCAGTATTACATCAAGACCACTGAAAACTATGCCGCCTACGTTTTCACGGTCGGCGCCGGCGCCGAGCAACGTCGCGTTCGCTTTGAAACCGCCAGGGCCGACAATGAGAAGGACAATATCAAGGAAGCCAACGACCGCCAACGGCGCTTCCTGCTGGCGCAAGGCGCCGGTATCAACGCAGTTGCAATCAGCAACGATGAGCTTGTCGTCAGGTTCACCCACCGGCCTTTGACCGAGAACGAAAAGAAAACCTTAAGCGGCAATGGCAGCAAACAGCAGGAGACCATCAATCAGGCTATTTCAGAACGTATCCTGAACAGCCTGGAACCTGCCTGGCAGGTACTGTTGGCAGTGGCAGCGCCGACGGAAAATAACCCGCAGCGTACCGTGCTGGACAAGCACCTGGCCACCTACACTGCCAAGAACAGCTTCGATTACTTCATCCACAAAGACCTGGGCGGCTTCCTGCGGCGGGAACTCGATTTATACTTAAAGACCGATGTGCTGAACCTGGACGACCTGGAAGCCGGAGACACCTTGCGCCTGCAACGCGCCCTGGCGCGCACCCGGGCGGTGCGACAGGTGGCAGCAAAGATCATCGCCTTCCTGGCGCAGCTGGAGAATTTTCAGAAACAGCTGTGGCTGAAAAAGAAATTCGTGCTGGACACACAGTACTGCGTCACCCTGGACAAAGTGCCGCAAGCGCTCTACCCGGAGATTGTTCAAAATGTAGCGCAACATGATGAATGGGTGGAACTGTTTGCCATTGCTGAGATTGAGGGCAACCTCGGCAATGGCAACGCCGGCTATACGAAGCCCCTGACGGTTGATTTTCTCAAGCACAACCCGTATCTGGTACTGGATACGCGTCATTTTGATAGCGGGTTTGTTGAGCGGTTATTGGCGGCCTTGTCTGC
>JAPORZ010000028.1 GCA_026709915.1 Gammaproteobacteria bacterium | reverse complement strand
TCAGCGTTTTACGCAGGAATTAAAATCTTGCGGATTTTGATACATAATTCCCTAATTTTTAGAGGTGGCCTTATGTCGAAAAAGCAGGAATATCCTCATAACTTGTTGGCAGCCATCATGTTTCATACAGCCACCAGCGCCTTGGTGAGATATGCAGGTTAGGTAAATTAACATGTTCGGACGTTTAGACGACAAAGTGGCCATTGTGACCGGCGCGGGCCAGGGTATTGGCGAGGGTATCGCCAAGGTCTTTGCCCAGGCTGGCGCAAAAGTAGTTGTTGCCTCCCGTTCTGTTGAAAACAGCAAGCAAACCGTTGCTGAAATTAAAGAGGCGGGTAATGAGGCAATTTTTATACAGACTGACTGCGGTGATCGGGAATCTGTGCGCAACCTGGTCAGCGCCACAGTGGGTCATTACGGTCGACTCGATATATGCGTGCATAACGCTGCCGTGTTCGCCATGTTCCCGGCGGAGGAGTTCCCCGATGATGAACTGGATAAGTCCCTGAATGTCAATTTCAAACCTTGTATGTGGCTGACCCAGGATGCGGTAAAGTATATGCGCAAACAAGGTGGCGGCCGGTTTATCTTTACCTCATCCGTGACGGGGCCACGGGTAGCCATGCCACTGACCAGCGCCTATGTCGCCGCCAAGGGCGCCATGAATGCCTACATCAAGACTGCCTCCCTGGAATTTGCCCGGGAGAATATTACCTTCAACTGCGTTGAGCCGGGTTATATCCTGACCGAGGCCATGGCGCATCTGGCAGACGAGGAAGGTCAGAAGGAAATGGCCTCTTATATTCCCAAGGGCGCGCTCGGTATGCCGGAGGACATCGCCTATTGCATGTTATACTTTGCCTCGGATGAAGCCGCTTATGTGACCGGGCAGGCTATCGCCGTGGATGGCGGCTCCTGCATCCCGGAAAGCCCCGTTCAGGTGCGCGAGTTTTACGAAGAAAAAGGCCAGACCCTGTAAGCACTACTTTGACAAAACCTTCTTTACTGGAACGCCGCTACGCGGTTCTCGGGAAGCACTCCCCGCTGTTTTACGATGAACCGCTACACATTGTTCGTGGCGAAGGGGTGTGGGTCTATGATGTTGACGGCAACCGTTACCTGGATGTCTATAACAATGTGCCCCATGTAGGCCACTGCCATCCCTGTGTAGTAGAGGCCCTGAGCAAGCAGGCCGCCACGCTCAATACCCACACCCGCTACCTGCATGAAAATATCGTGCGCTATGCCGAGCGCATAGTGGCCACCTTCGATGCTTCCCTGTCCATGATGATGCTGGCCTGTACCGGTAGTGAGGCCAACGAGATCGCCATTCGTATGGCGCGCGCACATACCGGGGGGCTGGGGCTCATCTGCTCCAGTGATACCTACCATGGCAACACTGCGTCGGTGTTTGAGCTGGGCACCATCTTTAACCCGGAAACATTTTCCCCGGCAGAGAATGTCCGCACCGTTCCCCCGCCGGACAGTTATCGGGCCTTGCATGGCCTGGAAGGTGAAGCGCTGGCCAACGCTTATGCCGCAGAGGTGCAAAGGGCCATTGATTCATTTACGCACGCGGGGATAAAACTTGCCGCCGCGCTGTTCTGCCCCGCCTTCACCAATGAGGGCCTGATCAATGCTCCGCAGGGCTTTATGGACAAGGCCATAAAGAAGGTGCGTGCTGCCGGGGGTCTTTACATCGCCGATGAAGTGCAGGCGGGTTTCGGCCGCACCGGCCACCACTGGTGGGCCCACCAGTGGGATACGGTAGTGCCGGACATCGTTACCCTGGGCAAACCCATTGGCAACGGCCATCCCATGTCCGCAGTCGTGGCGCGCGCAGACCTGATTGAGGAATTCGGCGCGCGCGGGATGTATTTTAATACCTTTGGCGGCAACCCGGTCTCCTGCGCCGTGGGTAATGCAGTGCTGGATGTGCTGGAGAATGAAAACCTGATGCAAAATGCCATCAATGTGGGGAACTATGTCCTGACAGGACTGGAAAAACTAAAGGACAAACACGATGTCATCGGCGATGTGCGCAACAAGGGCATGTTCTTCGCCGTGGACATGGTGAAAAACCGCGCCACCAAAGAACATGCCGGCGATGAAGCCAAGCGCCTGGTGGAATTCATGCTGAAAAACAAGATTCTCATAAGCCGTATTGGCCGCAACGGGTCCGTGTTAAAAATGCGCCCACCCATGCCTTTTACGACGGAACATGCAGATCTGTTGCTTGCAACACTGGCCGAGGCATTTCAATCTTTATGAGCCAATCATTATGAGCCAGTCATCATGATTCTGGCGGACAAATTTTATACCCTTACCCCCGCTGCACAGGGAGCAGAATTAAAGACCATGGCGGTCGCGGCTCTGAAGTCCTGGGGTATAACCGCCAAGGGGATCGACCTCATCAAGATAAGGGAAAATGCCGTATATAAAATTACCACCACGGACGGGACGCGTTACGCCCTGCGGATACACCGACCCGGTTACCATACCGACGCAGAAATACAGACTGAGAACTACTGGATGCAGGCCCTGGCGGATTACGGAATAGAAGTCCCCACCCTGGTCCCCACGACAGATAACAGATATATCACGACCATCACCGTACATAATATTCCCGAGGCGAGACAGGTGGACCTGCTTGAATGGATCGATGCGCAACCTTTGGGGAATTTTGAAGAGGGCCTGGGAAGTGATACAGACGGTATCCGGCATTCTTTTCGAGTCATTGGAACTATCATGGCCAGGATGCACAACCAGTCCAGTGCGTGGTCACCCCGCGAGACCCTGGTGCGTCATGCCTGGGACTGCGATGGCCTGGTTGGCGAGCAACCCTTCTGGGGGAAATTCTGGGAACTGGAGGCGCTGTCCGGTGACCAGCGTAAGCTGATCCGGTCAATGCGCAACCGTATCAGGGACCAGCTGTCGCAATATGACAAGGGACCCGAACATTATGGTTTTATCCATGCCGACCTGGTGGTGGAAAATATACTGGTCAGTAATGGGCAGGTGCGGGTCATCGATTTTGATGATGCCGGGTTTGGCTGGTATCTGTTTGATATCGCCACGGTGTTGTACTTCTTCCTGGACGATCCGGGTTATCAACTGGCTTACGATGCCCTGCTCAGCGGCTACCGCGCGGAGCGGGAATTGACCGACGAGACCCTTGCAGATCTACCGTTGTTCCTGGCGGCACGCGCCACCACCTACCTGGGCTGGGTCCACACCCGCGCGGAAACCGAAACAGCACAGGAATTGACCCGGATGATAGTCGAACAGGCATGTAATTATGCCCGGACTTATTTAGGCAACCTGTAACTACTCGCCCCTTGTTCGCAATCGCCTACCATCATTCCTCGCCCCCCTACCGTCATTCCTGCGAATGCAGGAATCCAGTGGCATAAACGTCTCGAAGGGACTCCTCATAAGGAATCCGGTTGTCAAGCCCGAATTGGTGGCCAGGGACAGAATCGAACTGCCGACACAGGGATTTTCAGTCCCCTGCTCTACCTACTGAGCTACCTGGCCAGGGGGAAAAGCGTTGCGCTTGTGGCGCGTTGGAGCAAAATGGTGTATTAAATCCCACTGTGGGTTTTTCGTCAAGAGGGTATCGCCTTGAAGCAGGAAAAATTGAAGTTTGTGTTGCGCGGGACTTTGATCCATGCGCCGGCCGTCGGTGTTGTTGAAATCCTTGAAAATGCTCTGGTCGCAGTGGACAACCGGGGTCAGATTAGTGCGGTAACAAGCCCTGGCAGCCCCGACTACGCAGCGCTGGAACAGGCGGCGACGCAGGCCGGCAAACTGGAACGGCTGGCGCCGCAGGAATACCTGTTGCCGGGGTTGGTGGACACGCATGTGCACGCGCCGCAATGGCCGCAACTCGGCAAGGCTCTGGACCGGCCCCTGGATGAATGGCTGCAGCAATACACCTTCCCATTGGAGGCAAGGTACGCGGATGCGGAATTTGCAGAGCGCATCTACCAGCACCTGGTTCACACCCTGATTGCCAATGGCACCACGACGGCGCTGTACTACGCCACTATCCACCTCGAGTCATCGGTGCGTCTGGCTGAAATCTGCCTGGAACAGGGACAGCGGGCGCTGGTCGGCAAGGTTGCCATGGACAACCCCGACCAATGCCCGGAGTATTACCGCGATGCCAGCGCCGGGCAAGCGCTGGAAGATACTGAGCGCTTCTTAGAACAGGTGCCGGATATGCCGGGCAATGCCGACGGGCTGGTGCGCCCGGTCATCACCCCCAGGTTTATTCCAGCCTGCACCGATGAACTGCTGCGAGGATTGGGTGAACTGGCGCAACGTAGCGGCTGCCACGTACAGACCCACTGCTCGGAGGGTGACTGGGAGCATGGGTATGTACTGGAACGCCACGGCAAGACCGACACGTGCAGTCTGGACGACTTCGGCCTGTTGACTGCGCGCACAGTCCTCGCCCACTGCGACTTCATCAATGAGTCAGACATGGGCATAATCAAGGGTGCCCAAACCGGGATCTCGCACTGCCCGCTGTCGAACCTGTATTTTGCCAACGCCGTCTTCCCGGCGCGCCAAGCTCTGGATCGCGGTTTGCAGGTCGGCCTGGGCACGGACATCGCCGGCGGCGCAAACCCCGGCATCCTGCACAACTGTCAAATGGCCGTCACCGCCTCCCGGGCACGCGAAGACGGAGTCAACCCGGACCTCCCGCCAGCAACACGCGGCACGCCCGGCACGCGCATCGACTTCCGCGAAGCCTTCTGGATGGCCACCGCAGGCGGCGGCGAAGCGCTGGGTTTGAAGGTGGGCAAATTCGTCAAGGACTACGCCTTCGACGCCATCGTCGTTGACACGCAGGCGCCAGACAGCAATCTCATTGTCCGGGAAGACCTGGACGAGGGCGACGACATTTTGCAGAAAATCATCTACAACGCCGATCGCAGCAACATCAAGCGGGTCTGGGTGCAGGGGAAGTTGATAAAAAGCTGACGGTTATACAGACTTGAGATACCATTTGGTCTATGCTGTCATATATCAATCAGGGAGTCGATTATGCACACTGCAAAAATTTTCAAGAACGGTCGCAGTCAGGCGGTTCGCATCCCGAAGGACTTTGCCTTCAAGGGCGTAGCTGAATTTGCCGTAAAAAAGGTCGGGCAAAAACTGATCCTGGAACCCGCACGTAAATCCTGGCTGACGTTAAACGATGAAAGCAGCCCGGTCGAAGATGATTTTCTGGCCGAACGCCCGGACTTGTTCGCTATTGTAGATGCACCAGCGTTGATACATAGGAACCTCTCTTTGTGCTAAACTCCCGCTATCACTATCTGTAAGAAGCCCGCCCTGCCGGGTTTCTTGCTCAATACCACAGCCATTATATGCGGCATGGGTTAGCTACCCAAGTCCGGCAAATAGGCAAGCAATTCTCGCTTCTTGCAGATAGTGATAAGGCCCGGCGCCTTTTGTCGGGAGTTATGCTCATTTCTGGTGTATGAGCCGAGTTAGTGAGGTGGCGCACCCGATGTTGTAAAATGGTGTTTTTTTGAAGAGCAACCTACAACATAAGAGAGGTACACC
>JAPORZ010000211.1 GCA_026709915.1 Gammaproteobacteria bacterium | reverse complement strand
GTAATCCTGTTGCTGGTGGGCGCGGTGCTGGTGTCGGCGGTATCCGTGGTGGGCATGCAACATGCCGCGCGCAACATCTTCATGGAGATAGAGCAGCTGAAAAAGGAGCGCGACCTGTTGAATGAGGAATGGAGCAAACTGCAGATCGAGCAAAGCACCTGGACGATGGAAGAACACATCGAGCGCATCGTCAGGGAGGACCTGGACATGCGCGCGCCGGACAACCGTTCCAGAGTATTTTTAGTGCCGTGAGCGCCCGCGCCAAAAGCTCGATCGGACTCGGTTTTGTCGGCCGCAAGCGGCTGGTGCTGGCATTATTCGTCAGCGCCGCGGTGGCTATCTTCCTGCGGGCCTTCTATCTGCAGATTCTGAACAAGGATTTTCTCATCAACGAGGGCAATGCCAGGGCAGTTCGCAGCGTTACCATTCCTGCTTACCGGGGCATGATTACCGACCGCTACGGTGAACTCCTGGCGGTGAGCACGCCGGTGGATTCAATCTGGGCCGTGCCCGCGCGCGCGCTGGCTTCGGGCGCAGATCTGAACGAACTGGCCGAATTGCTGGGTATGTCAGAAGCAGAGCTGCGTCAATCGCTCTCAGCGCGGCAGAACCGGGACTTCTTTTACCTGGCGCGCCACGTCAGACCTGATGTCGCGCGCCAGGCGCAAACCATGAAAATTCCGGGTATCAACACCGTCAAGGAGTACAAGCGCTATTATCCTTCCGGCGAGGTGGCCTCGCACCTGATTGGGTTTACCAATATTGACGATCACGGGCAGGAGGGCATCGAACTGGCTTTTGATGACTGGTTGCGCGGCGCGCCGGGCAAAAAAATGGTGTTGAAAGACCTGTATGGTTCGGTGGTTAAGGATATTGAAAACATTGAGCAGTCCATACCCGGCGAGGCGCTGACCCTGGCCTTGGACCAGCGGTTGCAATACCTGAGCTACCGGGAACTGAAATCCGCGGTGCTTAACCACAAGGCCAGTGGCGGCATGGTGTTATTGCTGGATGTGCGCACCGGCGAGGTCCTGGCGCTGGCGGTGCAACCCTCATTCAACCCCAATAACCGCATCGGTATCAGCGGCAACCAGTATCGTAACCGCGTGGTAACGGACGTATTCGAGCCCGGTTCCACCATCAAACCGTTCACCATCGCCGCCGCACTCAGGTCAGGCCAGTACCAGCCGGAGACCATAATCGACACGGCGCCGGGGTCGCTTTCTATCGGTCGTTATTCGATCAGCGACATCAACAATTACGGACTGTTGAGCATCAGTGACATCATCCGCAAATCGAGCAATGTAGGCAGCACCAAAGTGGCGCTGTCGCTGGGGCCGGAACCGCTGTGGCAGGTGCATCAGGATGTTGGTTTCGGAGCCCCGACCATGAGCGGCTACCCTGGTGAAGCCCTGGGGACACTTGCCGACCCCGGTGATTGGTCCCGGATCGACCTGGCAACGGCTTCCTACGGCTACGGCATTTCAGTGACTGCCATGCAGTTGGCTCAGGCTTATGCCGTGATTGCCTCAGGCGGCCTGTTGTACCCGATCAGTTTCCAGAAAGTCAGCGCCCCCCCGACACCGCGGCGGGTGCTGCCGGAGGAGATCGCGTTCGAGGTGAACACGATGATGCGCACGGTGGTCGGGCAAGGCGGCAGCGGCACGCGTGCCGCTGTAGAGGGTTACCACGTTGCCGGCAAGACCGGCACCGTACACAAGGCTTCGGACACAGGCTATGACGAGGACAGTTACCTGTCGCTGTTCGCAGGCTTTGCCCCGGCTACGGAACCGCAACTGGCGATGGTCGTATTGATTGATGATCCCAGAGCCGGAGAATATTACGGCGGTCTGGTTGCGGCGCCGGTGTTCGCCAATATCATGCATGGTGCGTTGCGCATATTGAATGTCCCGCCTGATAACCTGATCGGGTTGAAGCAACGGGCGCTGCTCGCCAACAACAGCAATTTGATAAGAAACCCGGGTTGATAATGTTGCCGGCACGCAATCGACACTCCGGGATGCCATTGCGGACGCTGCTGCAAGGGCTGACCGACCCCGTTACCGCACCGGATAACATCAACCAGGACCTTCCGATCCGAGGGCTCAGCGCCGACAGCCGCAACGTGCGTGCCGGTGACCTGTTTCTGGCCTGTCGGGGGTCACAGACCCGCGGCAGCCTGTTCATCCGCGACGCCATCAAGGCTGGCGCCGCCGCAGTAGTGGTGGACGAGGCATTGCAGTCCGACCTGGACCGGCGCTTGGGCGTGGTTATTCCGGTCGCCAACCTGCGTGATAAGCTGGGATTGATCGCCGGGCGGTTTTACCGGGCGCCCACCCGGCGCCTGCGCCTTGCCGGCGTTACCGGCACCAACGGTAAAACCTCGATCTGCTGGTGGGCGGCGCAGCTGCACTCATTGCTCACCGGACAACCGGCGGGCCTGGTGGGCACACTTGGCTACGGCTCGTTCCCGAAACTGGTGTCCGGCCCGAACACCACCCCTGGAGCAATTGAACTGCAACGTCTGTGCGCCGGCTTTGTGGATGCCGGGATGGACACGGCATTTATGGAGGTGTCGTCCCACGCCCTGGACCAGGGCCGGGTCAACGGCATCGACTTCGATATGGCTGTGTTCACCAACCTGAGTCGCGACCATCTGGACTACCACCACAGCCTGGACGAGTACTTCGCGGCCAAACAAAAGCTGTTCGCATTCCCATCACTGCGCACTGCGGTGGTGAACTGTGACGATGAGTACGGACGCAAAATACTGCAAAGCCTGCCGGCGCGGGTGGATGCCGTCAGCTACGGCATGGCGGGCGGGCGGCGTCAACATACTGTGCGTGCAACCCTGACCCCGCCCCCGCCGGATGCGAGTGCGTCAGGCGCCGGGCTGGCGTTGGCTGTTGCCAGTCCCTGGGGCCATGGTCAGGCGCGTCTGCAGGTGACGGGAACATTCAATGCCGGCAATATCCTGGCTGTCATCGCCCTGCTGTGCCTGGCGGGGCTGTCGCTGGAGCAGGTATTGGCACAACTGGAAAACCTGACCCCGGTTCCCGGCCGTATGGAAAGTTTCACCCGTGCGGACGGCGCCCGCATCGTTGTTGATTACGCGCATACCCCTGCCGCGCTGGAACAGGCGCTGCTGGATTTGAGGCAGGCGGGCGCCGCGCGTCTGATCTGTGTGTTCGGCTGCGGTGGCGAGCGCGACCGCGACAAACGCGCGCTGATGGGGGAAGTGGCAGAACGCCTTGCCACCGACATCATCCTCACTGATGACAACCCGCGTGGCGAAGCCGGCGCCGACATCATCGCAGACATTCTGTCCGGCATCAGCCACAAGGGTGCAGTCACTGTCGAACGCAACCGTTCCGGAGCCATTGCACTGGCCTTGCACAAGGCGGGACCGGGTGACGTTGCGCTGATCGCCGGCAAAGGCCATGAGACCTGCCAGGAAATTGCCGGCCGGCGCTACCCCTTCAGCGACCGCCAGCAAGTCAGGCAGCTGCTGGAGCAAGCCGCGTGATCAGTATGCCATTATCAACTGCTTGCGGCGTCATCAATGGCGAGCTCAGGGGCGCGGACCGGCGCTTCACCGGATGCAGTTATGACAGTCGCGCGCTGGAACCCGAGGCGCTGTTCATCGCCTTGCGCGGGGCGGACCGGGACGGCCATGACTTTATCCCTGCTGCGTACGCCAAAGGCGCCGGCGCCGCGCTGGTGGAGCGGGATGCCGACTATCCGTTACCCGTCATCCGCGTGGCTGACGCCAGGAAGCAATCGGGCTTGCTGGCGGCACACTGGCGCGCGCAGTTTGAGCTGCCGGTGATTGCCGTGACCGGCAGCAATGGCAAGACTACAGTGAAGGAAATGCTGCACACTATCCTGTCCGTCAACGCCGAGGTGCTGGCTACCCGCGGCAATCTGAACAACGACATCGGCGTGCCGTTGACTCTGTTCCGGCTGGCGCCCGGTCATGCCTACGCCGTGATCGAGATGGGCGCCAATCATCCCGGCGAGATAAGCTGGTTAAGCCGTCTGGCCAAACCCCAGGTGGCGCTCATCACCCAGTGCGCGCCGGCCCACCTCGAGGGTTTCGGTTCCGTGGACGGCGTGGCCGCGGCCAAGGCCGAGATTTATCAGGAGTTGGCGCCGGGCGGTACGGCCGTAGTCAACGGCGATGACGCGTATGCCGGGTTCTGGCTGGAACGTACCCGTGCGCGGCGGCAAATCACCTTTGGCCTGAACTCGCAGGCAGACGTGACCGCCACGGCTGTCAAACTTGACCCTGCCAGCGGGCAGACCCGCTTCGAACTGGCGCTGCACGGACGCAAGGCCAAGGTGGAATTAGGCCTGTGCGGCGCGCACAACGTTATGAACGCGCTGGCGGCTGCGGCCTGCTGTTGCGCTCTCGACATTCCCTTAGAGCAGGTAACCAGCGGCCTGGGTCAGGTACGGGCGGTAGCCGGGCGCATGCAGTTGAAGCCCGGGCGGCATGGCGCCGGCATCCTGGATGACAGCTACAATGCCAACCCCGGGTCCTTGCGCGCGGCGCTTGAGGTCGCGTGTGCTATGCCGGGACGCTGCTGGCTGGCGTTGGGCGATATGGGTGAACTGGGCGCCGGCGGCGCCGCGCTGCACGAGCAGGCCGGCGCCCAGGCGCGCGCGCTGGGCGTCGAGCGCTTGTACGGCATTGGCGAGCTGGCCGCGCACGCGGTAACCGGTTTCGGCGCCGGGGGCGCACATTTTACTGAGCCGGATGACCTGGTCGAGGCGCTGCGCGCGGCGCTGCTGCCCGATGTGGTATTGCTGGTCAAGGGTTCGAGGTCCATGGCTATGGAACGGATAGTGGGCGCACTGGCGCAGGAGACCGACTGATGCTCCTGTGGCTGGCAGAATACCTGACGCAGTTCCTCAGCGGGTTCAATGCGTTTCAGTACATCATTACCCGCACTATCCTGGGCGCGCTGACGGCCTTGTTCGTCACCTTGCTGATCGGTCCCAGGTTGATTCGTTACCTCGACAAGTACCGAATCGGGCAGGAAGTGCGCACGGACGGCCCGCAAACACACCTGGATAAAGCCGGCACCCCGACCATGGGCGGGGTGTTAATTCTGTGTTCCATCTCCGTGAGCATCCTGTGCTGGGCAGATTTGTCAAACCGCTTCGTGTGGGTGGTGTTCGGTGTCATTGTGGCATTCGGACTGATCGGCTGGGTGGACGATTACCGCAAGATCGTAAGCAAGGACCCAAAGGGGCTCAGCGCCCGTTGGAAGTATTTCTGGCAATCGCTGTTCGCCCTGTGCGTGGGCATTTTTCTCTACGCCAGCGCGACCGCGCCTGAGGAAACCACCTTGATCCTGCCGTTCATCAAATCCTTTAATTATGAACTGGGTCTGTTGTTTATCGTCACCAGCTATTTTGTCATCGTGGGTTCGAGCAACGCGGTAAACCTGACCGATGGTCTGGATGGTCTGGCGATCCTGCCGACCGTCATGGTGGTGGGCGGTCTGACTGCGTTCGCCTACGTCACCGGACATGCCCGCTTCGCTGAATACCTGGGCTTTCCCTACATACCGGGCGTGGGTGAAATCTGCATCGTCTGCGCCGCCATTGCCGGTTCCGGTCTGGGTTTTCTCTGGTTCAACACCTATCCGGCCCAGGTGTTCATGGGCGATGTCGGCGCGCTGTCGCTGGGCGCAGCGCTGGGCACCATTGCGGTGATCGTGCGGCAGGAACTGGTGCTGTTCATCATGGGTGGCGTGTTCGTCATTGAAACGGTTTCCGTGATCCTGCAGGTCAGCTCATACAAACTGACCGGCAAGCGCATATTCCGTATGGCGCCGCTGCACCACCACTATGAACTGAAGGGCTGGCCCGAACCGCGGGTAATCGTGCGCTTCTGGATCATCACCGTCATCCTGGTGCTGATCGGGCTTGCCAGCATGAAGATCCGGTAACCATGTTGACACAACGCAAACTGAATGAGGACGACATGCCGGATCTGGAACCGCGCTTCGACAGCTTGATCCTGGGTTTGGGCAAGACCGGCTGGTCCTGTGTCAGGCATCTGGCTGGTTCGGGAGAGCGGTTGGCTGTTGCCGACACCCGGCAGGCGCCGCCGCAACTGGCAAATTTGCAGCAGGACTACCCGCAGGTGCCGTTCCTTGCCGGGGACTTTCAGCCCGAACTGTTATGCCGGGCGCGCCGGCTGATTGTCAGCCCCGGCGTTGCGCCGGATCATCCGGCCCTTTGCGCCGCAGCCCGCGCCGGGGTGGAAATTGTGGGTGACGTAGAGCTTTTCTGCCGCACTATTAACGCGCCGCTGGTTGCGGTCACCGGGTCCAACGGCAAGAGCACGGTGGTGAGCCTGCTGGCGCAGATGCTGGCGCGCGCGGGTCTGCGGGTGGGCCTGGGCGGAAACATCGGCACCCCGGCGCTGGATCTGTTGTCTGCGCCGGCGCCGGATTATTACCTGTTGGAACTGTCCAGCTTTCAATTGCAGACCCTGCGCTCGCACCGCCCCGTTGCCGCCGCGGTACTGAACGTGTCGGCGGACCACCTGGATCGCCATGCAAGTATGGAAGACTACGCGCAGGCCAAGGCGAACATCTATGCCGGCCGCGGCGCCATGATCATCAACCTGGACGATGACACCGTGCGCGCCATGCAGCGGCCGGGGCGCAGGATCGTCAGTTATGCCCTGACGCGGGCGGATGCTGACTTCCGGGTCGGTAGCTGCAACGGCGAGAGCTGGCTGCTGCACGGGGATGAGGCGCTGTTCAGACAGTCTGAACTCAGGGTCCGGGGCCGGCACAATCTGGCCAACGTACTGGCTTGTCTGGCGTTAGGCCAGGCCCTGGACCTGCCATTGCCGGCCCTGGTGGCTGCCGCACGCGATTTTTCCGGGTTGCCGCACCGCTGCGAACGGGTGGCTGCGATCAATGGTGTGGACTGGATCAACGATTCAAAGGGAACTAATGTCGGCGCTACCCTGGCAGCCCTGCAGGGTCTGGGACAGGATCGTAATATAGTTCTGATCGCCGGTGGCGACGGCAAGGGCGCTGATTTCTCGCCACTGGCGGCAGCCATCAGCGCGCATGTCAAGGCTGTAATAGTGATGGGCAGGAGCGCGCACGACCTGGCCGCCATCGTTGCGCCCGGCTGCGACATATCTTACGCAACCGGTATGACCGCGGCGGTGCACACCGCCGCGCGTGTGGCGCAACCCGGGGATGCCGTATTGCTGTCCCCCGCCTGCGCCAGCACCGACATGTTCACGGATTTCAGCGCCCGCGGCGAGGCGTTCAAACACTGCGTCGCCGGCATCGGAGAAGAAGAATAATGCAGAAGCTACAAGCAGTCAGCATTCAGCAGGTGGGAACCGCAGGCTGGCATGATTATGACCACTGGCTGGTGCTGGTGCTCATGTTCCTGCTGGTGGGAGGGCTGGTGATGGTAGCCTCCTCCTCGATTGCCCTGGCCGACCGGCTGCACGATAACCCCCTGCACTATTTCCAGCGTCAGGCCATCGCTGCGGTTCTGGGTCTGGGTCTGGCCTTTGTAATCGTTAGAGTCCCGGTCGCGTTGTGGCAGAAACTGGGCGTGCCGTTGTTGGCGCTGGCCATTATCCTGCTGACGTTGGTGCTGGTGCCCGGCGTTGGCCGCGAGGTCAACGGCAGTGTGCGCTGGATTAAGCTGGGCCCGATCAATTTTCAGGCTTCGGAACTGGCAAAGCTTTGTATCATCAGTTACGTCGCGGCCTACCTGGCGCCGTTGGCTGAAACCCGCCACCTGAGTTTCCGCATGTTCATGCCGCCGCTGGCAGTGATGACGCTGCTCTCGGGCCTGCTGTTGCTGGAACCGGATTACGGCACCGTTGTAGTTATTTTCCTGACCACGGTTGGTGTGTTGTTCCTGGCCGGCATCCCGGCCGGCCGCTTTTTTCTGTGGCTGCCGGTGATGGTGTCGGCGTTGGTGGCATTGGCAGTCATTCCTTCTTACCGTCTGGCCCGGCTCAAGGCGTTTATCGACCCCTGGCAGGACCCGTTCAATTCGGGTTACCAGCTTATCCAGTCGTTGATCGCATTCGGCCGCGGTGAATGGTTCGGCGTTGGCCTGGGCAGTAGTGTGCAAAAACTGTTTTACCTGACCCAGGCGCACACCGATTTTATCTTTGCCATTGCCGCCGAAGAACTGGGTTTGCTGTTTTCCCTGTTGCTTGCGTCGGCATTTCTGTTCTTTATCTGGAGAGCATTTACCATCGCCGCCTATGCGCACCAGTTGCGCAACTACTTTGCCGCCTACATGGCTTATGGCATTGGCCTGTTGATCGGCATCCAGGCATTCATTCACATGGGCGTCAATGTGGGCCTGCTACCCACCAAGGGGCTGACCCTGCCGCTGTTCAGTTATGGCGCCAACAGCATCGTCGTGAGCTGTATGCTGGTGGCGATCCTGCTGCGTATCGATTTGGAAAACCGTTATCCGCGTGGCATCAGGATAAACAGGAGGGGAGACGGCCTTGCCCCCGCGTAAAGAGATCATGATCATGGCGGGTGGCACCGGCGGCCATGTTTACCCGGCGCTGGCGGTGGCTGATTACCTGCGCGACCAGGGCGTCCCGCTGTTCTGGCTGGGCGCCCCGCGTGGTATTGAGAACCGGGTTGTGCCGGCCCACGGCATAGAACTGCTGACCGTGAAGGTGAGCGGCGTACGTGGCAAGGACTGGCGGCGCAAGTTGATGGCGCCGCTGACAATACTCGGCGCTATCGCGCAGGCCTTGCGTATCTGCCGGCAACGACGCCCGGCGGCGGCGCTGGGCATGGGCGGTTTTGCCAGCGGTCCCGGCGCCATTGCCGCCTGGTTGTTGCGTATTCCGTTGCTGATCCACGAACAGAACCGGGTTGCCGGCACCACCAACAGGATCCTGTCCCGGTTTGCAGTTAAGATCATGCAGGGTTTTCCGGGCACTTTCAGGGACAGCGCCAAGGTGATTACCACAGGCAACCCGGTGCGCCGGGCCATAGTTGATCTGTCTGCTGCGCCATCAGGCGGGTCGGCAGCCAGGGGCCAGAGTAACATCACCCTGGGTCGTGGCGGCGCGCCGGGCCGCGCTGAGGTCACGCCGACCCCAGCGGCCCCGACGCGCGCGCCGGCGCAGCTGAATGTGCTCGTGCTGGGCGGCAGCCAGGGCGCACGTCAACTGAACCGGCTGGCGCCGCGTGGCCTGAACCGTCTGCAACACCGGCTTAAGGTAAACGTCTGGCACCAGTGTGGCGCGCGGCATGTTGCCGAGACGCAGCGCGTGTATGCCGGTTTACAACTGGATCAGCCCAGAATTGACCCGTTTATCACCGATATGGCAGCCGCTTACAGCTGGGCGGATATTGCTGTATGCAGGGCCGGCGCGCTGACCATCGCCGAACTGTGTGCAGCCGGACTCCCGTCAATACTGGTGCCGCTTCCCCATGCCATAGACGACCACCAGCGCGCCAATGCCAGTTACCTGTGTGACGCCGGCGCCGCAGTATTGCTCCCGGAAAGCGAATTGACCGAAACTGCGGTGGCAGAACTGCTGTGGCAGTTGTGCGGCACGAACAACCGTTTGTCGGCGATGGCGCAGCAAGCCCGTCAGTGCGCGTTCCCCGCAGCCGCGCAAGCGGTAGGTTCACTGTGCCTGGAGTATGCTCATGCCTGAAGGCCATAACATGAGACGCGTCAGGCAGGTCCATTTTGTCGGCATCGGCGGCGCCGGTATGAGCGGTATTGCCGAGGTATTGCACAACCAGGGTTATGCGGTGACGGGCACCGACTTGAAGCGTGGCAGCAGCACCGACAGGTTGGAAAAGCTGGGGGTCAAGGTCAATTATGCCCACCGGGAACAGCGCGTGAACGGCAGTGACGTCGTGGTTTATTCCAGCGCAGTGCCCGCCGACAACCCGGAACTGGTGGCCGCGCGCCGACAACGTATTCCGATTATTCCGCGCGCGGAGATGTTATCGGAACTGATGCGCTTCCGGGAAGGCATTGCGGTAGCCGGCACGCATGGCAAGACCACCACCACCAGCTTGATCGCCAGCCTGCTGGCGGAAGGCATGTTCGACCCGACTTACATCATTGGCGGACGCCTGAACATGAGCGGTTCCCATGCCCGCCTGGGCAAGGGTAAGTACATCGTGGCCGAAGCCGACGAGAGCGACGCGTCGTTTCTCCATCTCTCGCCGGTGTATGCGGCGCTGACCAATATCGACGCCGATCACCTGGAATATTGCGGCGGCAGTTATCAGGCCCTGCAAAACAATTTCATCGACTTCCTGCATTGCCTGCCGTTTTACGGTCTGGTCGTCATTTGCGGCGATGACGCCGGCATCCGGGAAATCAGTGCCCGCATCAACCGGCCGTATGTGACTTACGGCATAGATTCCAGCGCCGATTACCGGGCGCAAGCCATCGAATACGATGGCGCGCGCACCCGTTTCAATGTCGTGCAACGCGCCCGCGCCGACACGTTTCCGGTGACGCTGAATCTGCCGGGCCGCCATAATGTCTTAAATGCGCTGGCGGCGACGGCGCTGGCAACCGAACTTGGCGTGTCGCAACAAGCCATCAGCGCCGGACTGGAAAACTTCCAGGGCATCGCCCGCAGAAGCTCAATTTTGGGTGATATTGAGATCAACGGCAAGAATGTATTGCTGGTGGATGACTATGCCCACCACCCCAGCGCCATCAACGCTATCGTCAATGCAGTGGGCCTGGGCTGGCCCGGACGCAGGGTGGTGGTGGTGTTCCAGCCACACCGTTACACCCGCACCCGGGACCTGTTCGACGAGTTCTGCCAGGTCTTGTCAACGCTGGATGCCTTAGTCCTGCTGGACGTTTATCCGGCCGGCGAGCGGCCCATAAGAGGCGCTGACAGCCGCTCCTTAGGCCGGGCGTTGCGAGTGCGCGGCAAGCTCGAGCCGATTCTCGTCAGCAAGGAAAAGGAACTGCTGAACGTGCTGGAAAACATCACCGCCGACAACGATGTGCTGCTGCTGCTGGGCGCTGGCGATATCAGCGCGCTGGGCGGGCGCTTGCTGGAGTTGTACCAGCGGCAACCGGCAGAGCCGGGGGCCAAGGGTCAGTGAATATGCTCAAACTTGACGAACCCATGTTGCGCCATACTTCCTGGAAAGTCGGGGGGGCGGCGGACAGGTTTTTTGTGCCCGCTGATGACGCTGATCTGGCCACGTTCCTGGCTGCGTTGCCGGCTGCGGAGCCGGTTACCTGGATCGGTCTGGGCAGCAACGTGCTGGTACGGGACGGCGGTATCAGGGGCACCGTCATTTCGACCACGGGCATGAACGACCGACTGGAATTGCTGGCGGGCAATGCGGTGCGCGCCAGCAGCGGTACGGCTTGTGCAAAGGTGGCGCGCTTCAGCGCCAGAGCCGGGCTTGCCGGCGCCGAATTCATGGCTGGCATACCGGGTTCGGTGGGCGGCGCGCTGGCCATGAATGCGGGCGCTTTCGGGGCTGAGACCTGGAATATCGTCGAACAGGTGGAACTGGTAAATCGCGCCGGCGTACGCACCGAACGCGCGCGCACACACTTCAATACCGACTACCGCCGGGTTGAGCTGGCCGACGATGAATGGTTCTTAGCTGCACAGCTGCGGCTGCAGCCGGATCCGGACGGGATGGCGCAAATCCGCATCAGTGAGTTGCTGGCTCGGCGCGCCGCCACCCAACCCACCGGCCGCTTCAGTTGCGGCTCCGTGTTCAAGAACCCCGAGGGTGATTTCGCCGGTCGCCTGATTGAACAATGCGGGCTCAAGGGCTGTGCCATCGGCGCCGCGGTGGTGTCGGACAAACACGCAAATTTCATCATCAACACCGGGGACGCGCGCGCCGCAGATATTGAGGCGTTGATCCGGCACGTACAGGCAACCGTTGCGCAGCTGACGGGTATCCGACTGGACCCGGAGGTAAGAATCATCGGTGAGACCGAGAACCACAAGGCAACAAACCCGGACCGCCGCGTCCCCCTCCCGCTGAGGAAGGGAGGCGAGACGCAGCGCAACCAAACGGACCACCACCCGTGACAAGTAAACAACAGATACGCTATGGCAAGGTCGCGGTGCTCATGGGCGGTACCTCGGCCGAACGGGAAATATCCTTGCAGACCGGCGCTGCGGTCCTGGCAGCCCTGCGCCGGCAAGGGGTGGACGCGTGGGCGCTCGACGCAGGTGAGAATGTGGTGAGCGACCTGATCGCAGGTGGCTTTAAGCGCGTGTTCAACGCGCTGCACGGACGCGGCGGCGAAGACGGTGTGATACAGGGCGCGCTCCAGGCTCTGAACCTGCCCTATACAGGCAGCGGCGTACTCGGTTCGGCCCTGTCCATGGACAAGCTGAGATGCAAGTGGATCTGGCAACGGCTGGACCTGCCGACTCCGGAATTCACGCTGCTACGCGGCGCTCAGGACTTGCCCGACGCAGCGCAGGCGCTGGGGTTTCCGTTGATGATGAAACCGGTGCATGAAGGCTCCAGCCTGGGCGCGGCCAAGGTGGCAGCCGCGGCGGATCTGCAAACGGCCTGGGAGCACGCCAGCCGCTACGACGACGAGGTTATCTGTGAGCGGTGGCTGCCGGGCGGCGATTATACCGTGGGTATCCTGAACGGGCGGGCATTGCCTTCTATTAAGATCGAAACGCAACGGGAATTTTATGACTACCAGGCCAAGTATCAGGACGCTGCTACGCGCTATCTCTGTCCCAGCGGGTTAGCGCCGGCGCTGGAAGTGGAACTGGCCGGGTTGGCGCTACGGGCCTTTGCTGCGATCGGCGCCAGCGGTTGGGGTCGGGTCGATTTATTGCTGGACGAAAACGGTAGGCCCAGCCTGATCGATATCAATACCGTGCCCGGGATGACGGGTCACAGCCTGGTGCCTATGGCCGCGCGCCAGCTGGGAACGGATTTCGACAACCTGGTCGTGCAGGTGCTGGATACGAGTATGGCGCCGCCCACGCGTAGCAGGGGGTGGTAATGAGACGAGCCCGTCCCAGAATTCGCAGTAGTTTACATATCTCTCAGAGATTTAGCATTGCGCCATGGCAGAAGTATGTGGTGGGGATTGTGGCGCTGGGCGCCTGCATCGTGCCGCTACGGGATGTTTGGCCGAAAATTCTGCCCATAAAACAGGTGGAGATTGCCGGTGAGTTCACGCACCTGTCTCCTTCCGAACTGGAAACAAGAGCGACGGATATTATCAGCGGCGGCTTTATCAGCGTCAGTGTCGCTGCGATTAAGCGGGAGTTGGTGCAGGAGGAATGGATCAGCAAGGTCGCGGTACGACGGGTGTGGCCGGATCGTCTGATGATCTATATCACTGAGCACGAACCGGTTGCCTTGTGGGGCGATAACAGTTTGCTGAGCAGCGAGGCAGTTATATTTTCACCGCCACAGGATTCCTTTCCTGCCGCATTGCCGGCCCTGCGCGGCCCTCAAGGCAGCGCCCGCGCGGTACTGCAAAAATACCTGCTGTTGCAACAGGAATTGGCACAACTGAACCTGGAGCTCGAGGCGTTGACGTTGACCGAACGCCGGGCCTGGCAATTCAGCATGGTAAACGGGCCGCTGGTGCTGTTGGGTCGCAAGGACCTGGAAGGCAGGTTTGAGCGATTTTTTGATTTTGCAATTCCGTACCAGTCTGACAGGTTGTCACGGGCAGCATCCATCGACATGAGATATACGAACGGGTTCGCAGTCAGGTGGACGGGCGAGTCCGGGCGCACTATTCCGGGTAGGGGAGAGACATGACTGAATTGATTGTCGGGCTTGATATCGGCACTTCCAAGGTGGTTGCGATTGTTGCCGAGGTGCACGGGCAGAATGAGATTGAGATCATCGGTCTGGGCTCGTGTCGTTCGCGCGGGTTGAAAAAAGGCGTGGTCGTGAATATCGAAGCGACCGTGCAAACCATACGCAGCGCCATACAGGAGGCGGAACTGATGGCCGGCTGCAACATCCATGCTGTCTATACGGGGATCGCCGGCAACCATATCCGCAGTCTCAACTCCCATGGCATCGTTGCCATCCGTGACAATGAAGTCATGGAGGGCGATATAGAGCGAGTGATTGACGCCGCGCGCGCCGTTGCTATTCCCGCGGACCAGAAGATCCTGCATATCCTGCCCAGGGATTTTGCCATTGACGGCCAGGGGGGCATCAAGGATCCCATTGGCATGTCAGGCGTGAGACTCGAAGCAAAGGTGCACATCGTTACCGGCGCCGTCAGCGCAGCCCAGAACATCATCAAATGTGTGCGTCGTTGTGGCCTGGAAGCGGACGATATTGTGCTTGAACAACTGGCGTCCAGCTATTCGGTACTGACCGAGGACGAAAAAGATCTGGGCGTGTGTCTGGTGGATATCGGTGGCGGCACCACGGATGTGGCTGTGTTCACCAATGGCGCCATCAGTCATACCGCGGTGATCCCGATAGCGGGCGATCACGTTACCAACGATATAGCTGTGGCCCTGCGCACGCCGACACAGAATGCCGAAGAGATCAAGGTGCGCTACGCCTGCGCGCTGGCGCAACTGGCTAATTCCGACGATACCGTGGAAGTGCCCAGCGTCGGCAACCGGCCCGTGCGCCGCATGTCCAGACAGACACTGGCCGAGGTGGTTGAGCCTCGATACGTGGAGCTGTTTTCCCTGGTGCAGGCGGAACTGCGGCGTAGCGGCTATGAACGCTCGATTGTGGCGGGCATTGTTATAACCGGCGGCAGTTCCAATATGCAGGGCGCAGTGGAACTGGCCGAAGAAGTTTTTCACATGCAGGTGCGGGTGGGAACACCGCAATACGTCGGCGGTTTAGCCGAACTCATAAAGAATCCGATTTATGCAACCGGGGTCGGGTTATTGCTGCACAGCCAGCGCCAGCAGCGCCGCCGCACCTACTCAGGGCATATCGAGGGTGGCGTCGCCGGCGTCTGGAAACGAATGAAGAGTTGGTTTCAAGGTAATTTTTAATATTCATATAAAGCACCTCTAAAAATTAGAGGTTCCTGTAATTTCACCATTTATGGAGGTGGGCAAAATGTTTGAACTGGTCGAAGCCGCGAGTCAGGCGGCAGTAATAAAAGTGATAGGTGTGGGCGGTGGTGGCGGCAACGCCGTGAACCACATGATAAAAGCCGAGATTGAGGGCGTTGAATTTATCTGCGCCAATACGGATGCACAGGTGCTGAAGTGCTCGGCAGCGCCTAACGTCCTGCAGTTGGGCAATAGTATCACGCACGGCCTCGGCGCCGGCGCCAACCCGGAGATCGGACGCCAATCAGCGCTGGATGACCGGGACCGCATAGAAGACGCCCTGGACGGCGCAGACATGGTGTTTATTACCGCCGGCATGGGTGGTGGCACCGGCACCGGCGCGGCGCCGGTCGTAGCCCAGGTAGCCAAGGAAATGAACATTCTGACGGTTGCGGTAGTCACCAAACCATTCGCATTTGAGGGCCGCAAGCGGGCTGAAATCGCCGCCGCCGGCATCCGCGAACTCAGCCAGTACGTGGATTCGCTGATCACTGTACCGAACGATAAGCTGGTAGATGTGCTGGGTTCAGACGTGCCGTTGCTGCATGCGTTCGAATCGGCAGATGACGTGCTGCTCGGCGCGGTACGGGGGATCGCGCAGGTTATCACCTGTCAGGGCTTGATCAATGTTGACTTCGCCGACGTCAGGACCGTCATGGGAGAAATGGGCATGGCGATGATGGGTTCCGGCAAAGCTCAGGGCGAAGACCGCGCCAGGGTCGCAACAGAGGCCGCTATCAGCAGCCCGTTGCTGGAACACATTGACCTGTCCGGCGCCAAAGGCATACTGGCCAACATCACTGCCGGGATGAATTTTTGCATCGGTGAGTTTAATGAAGTGGGCAATATTATCAAGGGAGTTTCCGCCGATGATGCCACCGTGGTAATAGGTACAGTGGTGAATCCTGAACTTAGTGACGAATTATGGGTCACTATTGTAGCTACCGGACTCGGGCAACCCGGCGAACAGTTGGTCAAACCAAAACTGGTTGCGACGGCCGGTGGCGAGGATATCGTGGATTATGAAAGGCTGGAACGTCCGGCAATCATGCGCAATAAAGTTACTGCGCCCGAAGTTGTGTCGGTCAGGGATGATCCTGACTATCTGGAGATACCGGCATTCCTGAGACGACAGGTCGATTAACAGGTGATAAAACAGCGCACATTGAAAAATACGATCAGGGCGCAAGGCGTAGGTTTGCACACCGGCAAAAAAGCCGATATTACCCTACGCCCTGCGGCGGCAAACACGGGCATAGTGTTCCGCCGCGTTGACCAGGATCCGCCGGCGGAGATTCCCGCGCGCATGGCCAACGTAGGCAACACCCAGTTATCTACGACTCTGGTGATGAACGGCGCCAGTGTTTCCACAGTGGAGCACCTGTTATCTGCCTTTGCCGGTTTCAGTATTGATAATGCCTATATTGACGTGAGCGCCGAGGAAGTGCCAATCATGGACGGCAGCGCCGGCCCTTTTGTGTTCATGATTCAGTCTGCCGGGGTGCAGGAGCAGGACGAAGAGAAATGTTTTCTGCGCATCACCCGCGCGCTACGTGTGGAGGACGGCGACAAGTGGGCCATGCTGGAACCTTACGACGGCTTCAAGGTCGGCTTCACCATACAGTTCGACCATCCTGTTTTCCACGAGCGTGACTGCCGGGCAGAGATCAATTTTTCCACCACTTCGTTTATCAAGGAAGTCTGCCGGGCGCGCACGTTTGGTTTTATGAAGGATTTCGATTTTTTACGTAAAAAGAACCTGATCCTGGGAGGCAGTCTGAATAATGCGATTGTGGTGGACCACGAACAGGTGGTGAATGAAGAGGGGTTGCGCTACCAGGATGAGTGCGTCAGGCACAAGATACTCGATGCGATAGGCGACCTGTACCTGCTTGGCCACAGTCTGATCGGCTCTTATCAGGGATATAAATCCGGGCATGACCTGAACAACCGCTTGTTGCGTAAACTGGCCCAATCCCGGGATGCCTGGGAAATCGTCAATTTCAATCAGGATGTGGCCGAGTCAGTGTCATACATCCGGCCGCTTACGGCCGAGAGTCTCTGAGCCTGAAAATCAGAGGTGTCCTCTGCGCTTCAGGCGTCCTCTGTAGTAGAACAAGCAGTTGCAGTACCGGCTATTTTGAGTAACGCGGCGCGCAGGGATGGGTCGGCAATGCCGTCGGCTGCCGCGCGCAGGGCGCTGGCCGCTGCGGCAGAGACCCGGGCAGCCTGACGAGCAGTCCGGCGGGATGGCGCCGGGGGGCGGTTTTTAATATGGATTGTGCACAGTTCGGGGAGATCGGTTTTGAAGACTGCAAGCAGTTCACGCGTGCGGTAACGCAGGCGAGTGGTCCAGGCCGCGCTGTCGGCATGCAGCACCAGTGTTTGTTGCTGGTAATCTGCCACCACCACATGCTGATTGAGCGGAGCATCCAGATATTTGGATAATTTTGCTTGTAATCTGTTTATATTTTCTATATGATCAAGAATTTGTGACAATCTGCCTGACGCGGTAACAATGTCAGCAAGTGAATGAATTGGCGACGCATTATGGTTAATCATTGTCTGAATCAGCGTGGGCGTTTTATATTATGGGAACCTCTAAAAATGCCCTCCGTGGCATTTTTAGAGACGGAAACGGAAAAATGCCCGAAAAAGTGGGACATTCCGTTTCCGTCATTTTCAAGCACTTACGTGCTTAAAAATGGCAGTATATCCCTATACTGCACGGCCACCTCTAAAAATTAGAGGTGACCTTATGCAAATTATAATCTTTCCGCGCAACAGGAAAAAGCCGTTGCACCTGTCTATCGGCAGGGGCAGCGTCGCGGTGGCGCTGGTGGCGGTTGTTGCGTTGTTCGGATATCTTGCAGATTTGCGCGGCGCGTACCTGCACAAGCAGGCTATTGCAGAGCAGGTGCAGGTTCTCGAAGACGTAAAAGGAGAGACGCAGACGGCCTTGGACGCCATGGCCGGGCGCGTGAGCCTGATGCAGAGCCACGTGTTAAGGCTGGATGCCCTGGGCGCCCGCTTGGCAGACCTGACGCAACTGGATGACATTGAGTTCGGGCTGGAGAGCCCGCCCGGTCTGGGCGGGCCGCGGCCGCCGCTTCATGAGGCGTCGCAGAGTTTGTCGTCTTATGATTTTCTCACCTCTCTCAACCAGTTGGAATTTGCCCTGCAGGATCGCCAGGATAAGTTGTCGGCAATGGAGACCATGCTTATGGGCAGAGACCTGCAATCCCAGGCGCGGCCGCTGGGCAACCCCGCGCAGGGGAGCTGGATTTCATCGTCGTTCGGTTATCGCGCCGATCCCATATCCGGGCGTAGAGCGTTTCATCCGGGTATTGATATGGCGGGCAGGGTCGGTATGGCGGTAACGACCATCGCCTCCGGTATCGTGACCTGGTCGGGTCGCTACAAGGGCTACGGCAACATGGTTGAGATCAGTCACGGCAATGGTTATATGACCCGTTATGCCCACAACAAGGAGAACCTCGTCAATGTCGGGGAGCGCGTTGAAAAAGGACAGACGATCGCGATCATGGGCAGTACCGGCCGCAGCACTGGCGCCCATGTCCATTTTGAGGTTGTCAAAAACGGTAGCAACGTCAATCCCCGCGACTATATTTCCTTGCGTTAGCCCTTTATTTTTCCCCCCCGTTCTGTTTTAATCAGCCCTCACTTGTCCGGGCGCTGCCCGCGCGTTGTCAGCATGCATTGTTAGGATGTTCAAAACTTTTTTCACAAAAATTTTCGGCAGCAGAAATGCCCGCGTCCTGAAGAGGATGCACAAGGCTGTGGCGCGCATCAACGCGCTGGAAACGGAAGTGGCGGCGCTGGCGGACGCGGAGTTCCCGCTCCGGACTGTGCAGCTGAAATCCAGGCTGGAACGCGGCGAGACCTTAGAAGAGCTCCTGCCTGAGGCCTTTGCGCTGGTGCGTGAAGCCGGCAGGAGAACCCTGAACATGCGCCATTTCGATGTGCAACTGCTGGGCGGGATCGTGCTGCATCAAGGCAACATTGCCGAAATGCGCACCGGTGAGGGCAAGACCCTGGTGGCGACCTTGCCCGCGTATCTGAATGCCCTCACCGGCGCTGGCGTGCATATCATCACGGTCAACGATTATCTGGCGCAGCGCGACGCACAATGGATGGGCGCCATCTACGCGTTCTTAGGCATGACGGTCGGGGTAATTGTATCCGGCCTCAACAACGAAGCGCGCACGCGCGCTTACGCTGCGGATATTACTTATGGAACCAACAATGAGTTCGGTTTCGATTATCTGCGCGACAACATGAAGTTCCAACGCGATGACCAGGTACAAGGCAGCCTGAAGTATGCGATAGTGGATGAAGTCGATTCCATACTGATCGACGAAGCGCGCACGCCGCTTATTATCTCCGGCACCGTGGACGACCGTTCCGACCTGTACCTGAGCATGAACAGGATAGTGCCGCGCTTGACGCTGCAGCAGGATGAAGGCGCTGAGGGTGATTATGTGCTGGACGAAAAGAGCAAGCAGGCCTACCTGACGGAAACGGGTCACGACCGGGTGGAACAGCTATTGCTGGACCACAAGATCATGCAGCCCGGCATGAGCCTGTACGATCCGGTGAATATCCCCATCCTGCATCATCTGAACGCGGCGCTACGCGCCCACGCCTTGTTCCACAACGATGTGGACTACATCGTGCAGAACAATGAAGTGGTGATCGTCGATGAGTTCACCGGCAGGACCATGCCGGGGCGGCGCTGGTCGGATGGTTTACACCAGGCCATCGAGGCCAAGGAAAATGTCACCATTCAGAATGAAAACCAGACCCTGGCCACCATCACCTACCAGAATTATTTCCGCCTCTATGAAAAGCTGGCCGGCATGACCGGCACCGCGGACACCGAGGCTTACGAGTTTCAGCAGATCTACGGTTTGGAAGTGGTGGTGGCGCCAACGCACCTGCCCATGATCAGGGATGATCAGGCGGACATGATCTACCTGAGCGCGCGCGAGAAGTTCACCGCCATCATCGACGACATCAAGTTCTGCCAGCAGCAAGGGCAACCGGTGCTGGTGGGCACCGTGTCCATAGAAGTATCGGAATACCTGTCCGACCAGTTGCAAAAGCAGAAGGTTAAACACCAGGTGTTGAACGCCAAGTACCATGAAAAAGAAGCCGAAATTATCGCTCAGGCCGGTCGTCCGGGCACGGTCACGATTGCCACGAATATGGCCGGACGCGGCACTGACATCGTACTGGGCGGCAACCTCGATGCAGAGATCAAGGGCTTAGGAGAGGTTGACGCAGCAACACTGGAACAAGTGCGATCGGCGTGGCAGGCGCGTCATGACCAGGTGGTCGACGTTGGCGGGTTGCGCATTATCGGCACTGAACGGCATGAATCCAGGCGTATAGACAACCAGTTGCGGGGGCGTTCGGGACGCCAGGGCGACCCGGGTTCAAGCCGGTTCTATATCTCGCTGGAGGATGACCTGATGCGTATTTTTGCATCGGAACGGGTGTCGGCCATTATGCAGAGACTGGGTATGGAAGAGGGAGAGGCCATCGAATCCAACCTGGTGACCCGGGCGATAGAAAACGCGCAACGAAAAGTGGAAGCCCACAACTTCGATATCCGCAAGCATTTGCTGGAATATGACGATGTCGCCAACGACCAGCGCAAGGTCATTTATGAATGGCGCAAGGAGCTGCTGGGTGGGGATGACGTATCCACGGATATCCTCACCATGCGCGAAGACGTTATCAGAGGTATTTTTGCGACCCACATTCCTCCCGGCAGTATGGAGGAGATGTGGAATATCGCAGACTTGACGGAGGCGCTCAGCAATGAATTGAGCGTGCAGTTGCTGCTGCAGGAGTGGTTGGACCAGGACGACAGCCTGGATGAGGAGGCGTTGTTGGCAAAAGTCACGGCAAACGTTGCCGTTGAGGTGGAGCACAAGCATCACGCGCTCCCGCAAGAAGTGGTGCGCCGGGTGGAAAAAGGGCTGATGCTCGATACACTGGACCGGCATTGGAAAGAGCATCTGGTAGCCATGGACCACCTGCGCCAGGGCATCGGACTGCGCGGTTACGCGGCCCGGAATCCCAAGCAGGAATACAAGAAAGAAGCCTTCGCCATGTTTAGCGCGATGCTGGAAAATATCAAGTACGATGTTGTTACCCTGCTCGCAAAGATACAGCTCAGGGAAGGGCAGGACGCGCAACTGTTGCCGCGCCGCGTCCAGCCTGCGGCCATGCAATTCAATCATCCGGACGCGCCCAGCACCCTGGGCAAACAGGAACAGCCGGCGCAGCAAAAACCGTTTATCCGGGAGCAGAGAAAGATCGGCCGCAACGAGCCCTGTCCGTGCGGTTCCGGGAAGAAATACAAACTTTGTCATGGCAAGCTGGGTTAGTGGCCAAGAAGCACAACCACTTTGAATAAAGTCCTGTATCCGGTTAACGGTGTCCGCCTGGCGGCGGCTTCGGCGGGGAGCTACGGCCAGAACCGTGACGATTTGGCTTTATTCTCATTGTGCGCCGACGCGCGCATCAGCGCAGTGTTCACCCGCAACCGGTTTTGCGCGGCGCCGGTGAGTATTGCCAGAGCGCACCTGCGCCAGGGGACAGCGCGCTACCTGCTGGTGAATGCCGGTAATGCCAATGCCGGCACCGGTGCCCGAGGGGTTGCCGATGCCCTGCAGGTGTGCCGCGCGCTGGCGTCCCGCGCCGGGTCTGAGCCGGAGGCAGTATTGCCGTTTTCCACCGGGGTTATCGGGGAGTACCTGCCGGTCGATAAAATCTGTCGGGCGCTGCCGACTTTGCTCGACAAACTGGCCGCTGATGCCTGGCACGATTGTGCCCGGGCCATTATGACTACCGATACGCGCCCCAAGGCGCGCTCAGTACAGTTCAGCCTTGACGGTAAAACGGCGACCGTGACTGGCATCGCCAAGGGCGCGGGGATGATCAAGCCGGATATGGCCACCATGCTGGCGTTTATCGCGACGGACGCGGCGTTGGCGCGACCCGTATTGGATCGCATCCTGGCCGCGGCCGTGCAGCAGTCATTCAACCGCATCTGTGTGGACGGCGACACCTCGACCAATGACGCCTGTGTACTGGTAGCCACCGGCCAAGGGGAGGGGAGCAACCAACCCATCACTGAAAACAGTCCGGCTTGCCGGCAACTGGAACAGCAGGTAACGGCACTATGTATCGGCCTCGCCCAGGATATTGTTCGGGATGCCGAGGGCGCGACAAAATTCGTGACCGTGCAGGTGAATAATGCCGCCAGTGAAGCCGACTGCGAAGCGCTGGCGGCAGCTATAACCACCTCGCCACTGGTCAAAACTGCACTCTACGCAAGCGACCCCAACTGGGGCAGGATACTGGCCGCGCTGGGCCGCAGCAAAGCCGCCAGGCTGGATATCAACAAGGTGTGCATATATTTGAACCAGGTGTGTATCGTAACGCATGGCGCCAGGGCCGCAGACTATACCGAGGAGCAAGGCGCAGCCGCCATGCAGCAGGACGAAATCGATATCCGCATCGACTTAAATCAGGGCGCTGCCTGCGCCTGCTACTGGACCTGCGACTTGTCCCATGATTACGTCACCATTAACGCAGAGTACAGGACGTGACGGACCGATGTGCGACAGAATTCAGGTCGTCCTGGGTATTGTGTGTAATCCTGCCGGCAACAAGGTCCTGGTCGCCAGGCGCGCGCCGGGTTCAGATCTCGGCGGTTTTTGGGAATTCCCCGGTGGCAAGGTGCGGGCCGGCGAACCTGCACTGCTGGCGCTGAAGCGGGAACTGTATGAAGAGGTGAATATAGAGGTTGGCGGCTGTACCCCGCTGATCTCATTCGATTACGACTATCCGCACCGGTCATTGCACTTTAAGGTATGGAAGATCCACGACTGGGCCGGCGCCGCCACCGGCAGGGAAGGGCAGGAAACTCGCTGGATGGACATCTCCTCACTATCGGTGCAGGATTTTCCTCCTGCCAACAGAGGCATTATCAACGCCTGCCGGCTACCGCCGCTGTATCTCATCACCCCGCACCTGCACAGTTACCCCCCGGCTGTTGTGAAGCAGTTGCGGGAATATCTGGCTGCCGGCGTAAAACTGGTGCAGTTCAGGAGTAAAGCGGCGCATGACCATGACTGCGCGCTGACGGAGATGAACGACGCGTGCAGCCGCGCCGGCGCTGAGTTGCTGGTCAATGCCACCCCGGAGTTTGCCCGGCGCGTGGGTGCGGCCGGCGTCCACCTCAACAGCACGCGCCTGCGGCAAGCCTCGGCACGTCCGCTGCCCGCCGGAGCCTGGGTTGCGGCCTCTTGCCACGACCTCGATGAGTTACACCACGCCGCGGCAATCGGCGTTGACTTCTGTGTGCTCTCCCCGCTACGCAAGTCCACCGGCAAGGATGGCACGGCGCTGGGCTGGGCGCGGTTTGCCGACATGGTCGGCAAGTTGCCGATACCCATTTATGCGCTGGGTGGAATGCAGCTGTCCGACCTCGAGCAGGCCAGACAACACGGCGCCCAGGGCATTGCCTTGATCAGCGATGTCTGGGAACGCGCGGATGCGATCGCAAGGTTGAAGAAATGTACCTCCGGGCTTTCCTTGTAAGGAGTTTTGTCGCCTGCTGGATTCCGGTTCAAGCCCAAAATGACGCACGGGAGTGGAAAAAGCTTGCCGGCTGTCAAATGCAGAAGTGCAGCTCGAACTCCACATCTTTCTCGGTCTGCACCGGCCGGACTTTCAGGTCCGGTTGTTCCAGGAAGCGCACCGTAAGGCGATGTTTGCCGCCGCTGACTTCAGGAAAACACTTCAGCGAGCGTTTGTTGATGACCCTGATTAACTTGTTGGTGACGCCGGCTTCGACTGATTGCTGAAAAAAACCGTTCTTGGCAACTTCTTTCTGCGCTCTGGCGTTATTTCTGATCATATCCAGCGCCAGATTGACGCTCTTGTGGGTGAGCGACAGGTCCTCCTGCCATGCGCGCAAGCACTGTTGCCGGTCACGCAAGGGCAGATTCAGCCAGTAATGATAAGCAGGCAGGTCAAAATTGCAGGCGCCACCCGCTAAGGAACCTTTTTGCTTAATGGAGGTAATCAGTTCGTCATTGTCCAGCGCCGCGCCCGGTTGGTAGGCATTACCTCGCAACCCTGCCAGGTATTCACTGATATCTCCGAGAATCTGTTTGAGTTTGTAGGAGTCCACGCCAGGGTTGTCTGCCAGCCCGTTCAACATGGTTTGGCAACGTTCCAGCTCCCTGATCAGGTCGGTTTTGATGTCGGACCACTTCAGTAATTCATTCAGGTCGATCAGCAGGGAGATGAGCAGGCGCATGTCAATAGCATCTGTCGAGCCTGAATAATAGTCCAACCGGCTGAATAAATTCTCGAGCCTTAACAAGGTTCTGATGCTTTCATTCAGCGGATGTTCGTAGATCAGACTATTTGCCATGCTAATCCTGTCAAACGTCGAGGCTACCCCTCTGACAATCAGACAATCAGAGGTTTCTGTAATACCCCGGAGAGTTCAAATGAGGTTCCGGTATTTCTCATGCAGGCGTTCCACCTGGGTTTTTACAGCGTCAATATTACCATCGTTTACAATAATATCATGCGCGGCGCGCAGTCTTTGCTCCCGGCTGACCTGTGCACTGATTATACTCCTGGTCTGTTGTTCCTCGGCGTTGTCCCGCAAGCCCACCCGCGCCACTTGCAGCGCCTCGGGCGCGTCAACCACCAACACGCGATCCACGGTTGTTTGCGCGCCGGTTTCCAGCAACAGCGGAATGCAAATAACACAGTAAGCATAGTCTATTTGTTTTATAAATGCTTGAATTTCTTCACGTACCCGCGGATGAATAATCGCTTCTAAGCGTTTTTTTAAGGTCGGTTCGCGAAACACCTGCCGGCGCAACCGGCGCCGGTCCAGATTTCCCGCGTTATCCAGGCTGTGCGCGCCGAACAGCGCAACCACCTCGTTGAAAGCTGCCTGACCGGGTTTCGTAATTCGATGGGAAATTTCATCCGCGTCGATAGTGGGCACACCCAACCCGTCAAAACATGTTTTAACGGTTGACTTGCCGCTGCCTATGCCACCGGTCAAACCCACGCGTAGCGGGCGTTTCATAGCATTTTTCCTGCGATAGAGTAGAAATGATCCAGCGCGTCCAGCCCCCATACCAGGTTCAGCCATCCCGCCAGCGCCAGGAACGGGCCGAAACAAATAGGCGCGGCGCGTGGCTGGCGCCGCCGCACTACCAGATAAAGCCCCACCAGCGCGCCCGTCAGGGAGGACAGGAAAATGATGGGAACCAGCGCTTCCCAGCCGCACCAGGCGCCCAGCATGGCCAGCAACTTCATATCTCCCCGTCCCAGACCTTCCCTGCCGGCCATGAGCCGGTAAAGCTGGTAGATCAGCCACAGTATGCCATAACCTGCCACCGCGCCGATCAGGGCCGAATGCAGGTCGGTAAACAGACCGAACCCGTTGCACAATAAGCCCAGCCAGAGCAACGGCAAGGTGATATTGTCCGGTAGCAGTTGCCGGTCAATGTCGATGAAAGTCAGGACGATGAGCGCCCAGGTGAACAGGCAGGCAAAAAACGCCTGGGGACCGGGACCGAACCTGATTGCGACGAACAGCGTCAGCGCCGCGCATAACAGTTCCACCAGAGGGTAGCGCAGGGCAATCCGGTTGTGACAGGCTCTACACCGGCCCCGCAGCAGGAAGTAGCTGAGCACGGGAATATTTTCCGTTACCGTAAGCCGGCGCGCACAATGCGGGCAGGTGGAACCCGGTTGCAGCAGGTTAAAGGGCTGCCCGGCGCCGCCCTCGGCGGCGGGCACTTGAAGAAACTCGCAGCACTCCCTGCGCCAGGTTGCTTCGAGCATACGCGGCAGGCGCAGGATGACCACGTTCAGGAAGCTGCCGACGAGCAGCCCGAGGATGCCGGCGGCGCTGTAAAAGAGGGGAGGCGGGAGCTGCTGCAGGGTGCTCATGTGCAAACGGGCATGGTTTCAATGATATTCTGACTGAGGCGCAGGCCGTTGCTATCTATCCTGCCGGCAGGGCGCCTTGCTTATCCCGCAGAGAAAGTCAAACTGCTGGCTTCGGCATCCACATAAATGGTATCCGTACTATGAAATTTGCCTGCCAGCAGCTCCTTAGCCAGCGGGGTCTCCAGGTGGGTCTGCACGGCCCGTTTCAGCGGGCGCGCGCCGTACACCGGGTCATAACCGATATTTGCCAGGGTCTCCTTGGCCTGATCCGAAAGGGTAATGTCAATACCCTGTGCGGCCAGGCGTTGTTTGAGCCTGTGCATCTGAATATCGGTGATGGCGTTCAGGTGTGCGCGCTTGAGGGTGTGGAACACCACCAGGTCGTCTATGCGGTTGAGAAACTCCGGCCGGAAGTAGGTGGACACGATCTCCAGCACCGTGGTCTTCATGGCCTCGTAATCAGCCGCGCCGGACAACTCCCTGATTTGTTCTGAACCCAGGTTCGAGGTCATAATGATGACGGTATTGCGGAAGTCCACGGTGCGGCCCTGACCGTCGGTCAGGCGTCCGTCGTCCAACGTTTGCAGCAACACATTAAACACATCCGGATGGGCTTTTTCCACTTCGTCCAGCAGCACCAGACTGTAGGGCCGGCGCCGTACCTGCTCGGTAAGCTGGCCGCCTTCATCATAACCAACGTAGCCCGGCGGCGCCCCGATCAGTCTCGATACCGAGTGTTTCTCCATGTACTCGGACATGTCGATACGCACGATGGCGTCTTCACTGTCGAACAGGAAATCTGCCAGCGCTTTGCACAGTTCCGTCTTGCCCACGCCGGTCGGGCCGAGGAACAGAAAGGAGCCGTTCGGCCGGTTCGGGTCAGCAAGGCCGGCGCGGGCGCGCCGGATTGCATCCGCAACGGCAGCGATCGCTTCATCCTGCCCGACCACCCGCTGTCGCAACGCGTCCTCTATATGCAGCAGCTTGTCTTTTTCGCCCTGCAACATCTTCGCCACCGGTATCCCGGTCCATTTCGAGACGACCTCCGCGATCTCGTTTTCCGTCACCTTGTTACGTAGCAGTTGCAAGGGTCTGGTTTCCGCGCGCTCGGCGGTTTCCAGCTGTTTTGCCAGATCAGGAATAATGCCATATTGCAATTCCGACATGCGGTTAAGGTCGCCGCCCCGTTGCGCCGTTTCGAACTCCATGCGCGCCTGTTCCAGCTGCTCCTTGACTTCGTGCGCGCCTTGCAGCGCGGCTTTCTCCGCTTTCCAGATTTCTTCCAGGTCGGCAAATTCGAGTTCAACCTGGTCGATGTCCTGCTCCAGGTCGGCCAGACGTTGTTTGGACGCCTCGTCGGTCTCTTTTTTCAGCGCCGCCCGTTCGATCTTCATCTGGATCAGGCGTCGTTCCAGCCGGTCCATCGCCTCCGGCTTGGAGTCGATTTCGATGCTGATACGGCTGGCGGCTTCATCGATCAGGTCGATGGCTTTGTCAGGCAGCTGTCGGTCGGTGATATAGCGCTGGCCCAGCGTCGCCGCGGAGATAATGGCCGGGTCGGTAATCTGTACGTTGTGGTGCACTTCGTAGCGTTCTTTCAGACCGCGCAGGATAGCGATGGTGTCGTTTACGTTCGGCTCGTCGATGAACACTTTCTGGAAGCGCCGTTCCAGCGCCGCGTCTTTTTCGATGTGCTGGCGGTATTCATCCAGGGTGGTGGCGCCGATGCAGTGCAATTCGCCCCGGGCCAGGGCCGGTTTCAGCATGTTACCGGCGTCCATGGCGCCCTCCGCCTTGCCGGCGCCGACCATGGTATGCACCTCGTCGATGAACAAGACAATGCCGCCCTCCTGTTTTTTCAGGTCGCTCAGCACGGCCTTCAAACGCTCTTCAAATTCCCCGCGAAACTTCGCCCCGGCGATGAGCGCGCCCAGGTCCAGCGCCAGTAGTTGCTTGCCTTTGAGGGAATCGGGCACCTCGCCGTTGACGATGCGTTGCGCCAGTCCCTCGACGATCGCGGTCTTGCCCACGCCGGGCTCGCCGATCAGCACCGGGTTGTTTTTTGTGCGCCGCTGCAATACCTGTATGGTGCGACGGATCTCCTCATCGCGGCCGACCACCGGGTCCAGTTTCCCTTGCAGAGCCTGCTCGGTTAAATCAATGGTGAATTTGCCCAGCGCGCCACGCTTGTCTTCGCTGTTCGGGTCGTTCACCTGCTCGCCGCCGCGTACCTTGTCTATAGCCGCCTCGAGCTTGCGTTTTTCCGCGCCGCATTCCCGCAGCAGCCGGCCCAGTTCCGATTTATCAGCCGCCGCGGCCAGCGAGAACAGTTCGCTGGAAATATATTGATCCTGGCGCTGCTGCGCGAATTTATCGCTGAGATTGAGCAACCGTTCCAGGTCCTTGGACAGATACACCTCGCCGTTGTGGCCCTGGATTTGCGGCAGGTTTTCCAGCGCCTGCCCGAGGCCCTGGTGCAGGCGCGCAACATCCACGCCAGCCAGGCCCAGCAGCTGGGTGGTGGCGCCACCTTCCTGAGCCAGCAGCGCCGCCATCAGGTGCAGCGGCTCGATAAACTGATTATCACGCCCCAGCGCCAGACTCTGGGCCTGCCCCAGAGCCTGCTGGAATTTGCTGGTCAGTTTGTCTGCACGCATCTCAATAAACTCCGGTAGTGTATGACACTATAAGGTATGGTCAATCAGCGCGGCTTCAAGGATATCCAGAATAATAGCTGACATAACAGGAACTCATAACCCGTATTCGTAATTCTCTCCGATAATTGAACTTCGGCTGTTTTTTCCTGATAATCTCAGGAATGAACGAAGTGATTTCATACAGTGCTATTGATAGACGGAATTGTTGGGTCAGAGAGTTGGCCGTTCTCAGCGGTGATTTTGTCTCTGATTCTTCACAGGTTGAAGACAGACTGTTGAGCGAAATCGAGAAGGAAGGCGCGCCTGCGTTAATTGATCACCTCCGTCTATGCTCTGCTATTCCTGAATCATACGGCATTAATTCCAGCGAAGAAAAGCTGTACTCAAAATACACTGATGCGATCTTATCTGCCAGTTATTCCCATATTGGACTGAACAGCACAGTATTGACCGAAAGAAGCGACTCGGCTGACGTGGAAGCGGTAGCACAGGACTACAGTTTTATCGCGGACGCAAAGGCCTTCAGACTCAGTCGAACAGCAAAGAATCAGAAGGATTTCAAAGTTCAAGCTATGGATAACTGGAAGCGAGGAAAGCCGTTTGCCATGATTGTTTGTCCACTTTATCAACTCCCAGCGCGCAACAGTCAGATTTATTCGCAGGCGACGGCCAGGAATGTCTGCATTTTTTCATATTCCCACCTGGCAGTTTTATCCGGCTTCGCTGATAGTAACGGTGATGCTGTTGGCCTTCTGCACGAGGTTTTCAAAACCATCCAGGCCATGAATCCCTCAAAAGACGCAAGCGTCTATTGGCAGGCCGTGAATCGTACCATGCACAGGTATGGAGGTATTATAAGCGGACTATGGCGGGATGAGAAGATAGCGACATTGGAAAGCATTGACATCGCGAAAGATGCAGCCATGCAGTATTACGCGTCACGGCGTGAGGAGGTCTTGAAACTCAGCCACAAACAGGCGATTGGTCAGCTGATCAAGATGAGCAAGATAGATAGCCGGATAGAGATCATCAAGTCCATAACAGGCAACTCAATAATGGAGTTGTCCTAAAAGGCAATCTCAGACATCAGGCGACTTTTACAGGTCACGACATATTCCGGCTTGGCTTCAAAGCCTATGTATCGCCTACCAAGCGTTTTAGCTGCCACAAGCGTTGACC
Organism: Gammaproteobacteria bacterium; assembly: GCA_026709915.1. GTDB lineage: Bacteria > Pseudomonadota > Gammaproteobacteria > Eutrophobiales > Eutrophobiaceae > JAAXHV01. The sequence continues at coordinate 4,336 of JAPORZ010000211.1, read as the reverse complement.
CACTCCCGGCAAACGGGTCCAAAACAAGGTGTCCGGAACGTGTTGTCAGTTCAATCAGTGCTTGCATCAGGCGAACTGATTTTTGGGTTGGATGTTGTCCGCCTTCGCGCTTATCCAGTCCGCCCCGGATTATATTTTCAGGCTCCTCAACATATCTCAAATAGGCATTTTCGTTATACGCGCCGACACCATGCTTGAGGGCATTATCAGCGATTGTTGTCCCGATTTTGTACGGCTTGGTAAACCATAGGATAGGCTCATAAGTAGGGCGCAAGTTACCCACTTTCCACCCCTGCCATTGCTCAGCTGATTCCGTATCGCCGCGCCGGGAATAGACAACACTTATCCGTTGCGCCCTATGTGCTGCGCGATCCCGTATCCAGGCAAGATTATCTTTCAGGTTAAATCCGGCATCTTCCATTGCGCAGATGCAGCGATGAGCCAGTCGCCTTCCGGCAAACACCAACACATTCGCACCAGGCGTCAATACACGGAACCAGTCCGGCGCCCATTGAGAACACCAATCCTGATATTGCTTCGGAATATCCCTGTCAGCCTTAGACCAACCATTAATGGGCTTCCCGCGCCGCTTGAATACTGCCCCTGTGGTTTTCTGCGCCGGACTGGAACCAAGATAAGCCGAGTTGGTATTTTCATGCAGCACATCCCAATCATCTGAGCCGATGCCGTAGGGAATATCACTCAATATCAGGTGAACAGATTCACTATCAACTTGCTCAATCAGTTTCAGGGAGTCACCCTGATAGATATTGTTATCTGCTAAAGTTGAATACACTGCGGCTCTGCTTCCTTTGGTTTCAATAATCGGGTAACTATCCGCTCAAATGGCCTGATGTAATGCTCACATTTCATCTCTTCGGCTTTTTCAATGAACTGCATTGAACGATCATGACCGTCTTTTTCGCGGCTTGGCTTTCTCCGCTTTTTTGCTTGTACTAACAAGCTGATAATATATCCATGATTTTTTCCTCAATTTTTGAGTATATCACGGCAGTTATTTTGGCTGCGCGAAGGTAACTAGATGTGCCCTTCAGAGATAAGCAATGGGAACGGCCGTGACATTCTCCGACAGTGGCACATCCTTTTCCACCAGGCATAACACGCAGCCGTGTCCCACTTTCTTGCCCAGCTTGTCCAACAGGCGAAAATGTCTGGAGGCCGTTTTTGAGGGTGTCGCGGTTTTTTTGAATTCTACCGGGTAAAACGTGTCACCGGTTTCAATCACCAAATCGACCTCTCTTTGGTCGGTATCCCGATAATAATAAAAATGCGGTTCAATCCCATTATGCCAATAGCTTTTGAGAATTTCGGCAAACATGTAGCTCTCCAGCAGCGCACCGGACATGGCGCCGGCTTCCAGGGAAGCAGATGTCGGCCACTTGCTCAGGTAGGCGCTCAGTCCGGTGTCAAGAAAATACAGCTTGGGCGTTTTGACAAGACGTTTTGTGACATTTCGGTAATACGGCTGCAAGAGATAAACAAGCCCGGAAGTTTGCAGAATCGAAAGCCATGATTTTGCGGTTTTGTTATCAATGTCAACATCCCTGGCCAATTTTGCATAGTTCAACAACTGCCCGGTGCGGGCGGCCACAACGCTTAAAAACCTGTGAAATGTGGTTTCATTGGAAACTGATAACAAGTCTCTCAGATCGCGCTGGATGTAGGTTTGAACGTAAGATCGGTAAAACAGGTCGCGCGGTGGGTCCTTGACCGTATTCATACGCGGAAATGAGCCACGCCACAGCTGCTCATAAACGTCCGATAACTGCCGGGGCTGAGTCATATTTCCCCTCGCTGCATCGATCCATGCGGGCGTTGGCAGGAACGGCACAACCTTGTCGCCCCGGCCGTCAAGCTCTGCCTGCGAGAGACCCAGCAGGTCAATGACGGCAACACGACCGGCAAGACTTTCCGTGATACCCCGCATAAGATGAAATTTTTGCGATCCGGTCAGCCAGAACAGGCCGTTTTTCTTCTCACGATCCACCACAATTTTCAGGTAGCTGAAGAGTTGAGGCGCATACTGAACCTCATCAATGATGACCGGCGGCTGATAGGTTTGCACAAAGAGCCCCGGGTCGTTACCGGCCAGACTGCGCGCCTCGATGTCATCAAGCGTGACATAATTCCTGCCAGTTTCGGCACACATTTCCAGCAACGTAGTTTTACCCACCTGACGCGGGCCGGTTATCAACAGCACGGGAAAACTGTTGCTTATATTTTCAACTGCGCGCGCCAGCGTGCGCTGATATATCACAGACACAATATTTTTCGTTTATATTGGAGTAATATTCCAATATAAACGAAAAAAATGGGAAATCAAGAAAGACGGATACAAAAACCATCGAAGCGCTGTAGCTCTGTTTCTTTCCATTCCAGTTTCAGTACTGTTGCCATGGCAGGCCCATGATTAAGCCATGCGCGCAAGGTTTTCAGCATTTTCTCATCTCCTGTTGCCTGTCCTTCGACGCAGCCATCCGATCGGTTCCGGACCCATCCGGTAACACCCAGTAACTTGGCCTGTTGTTGGGTGGATTGGCGGAAAAATACGCCTTGGACCAGGCCGTTTACTCTGAATGAACAGGTTTTTTGCATTATAGGGGCACCTCTGTTAACCGTGAGTGTTCAAATCTCCATGCTTTCCGTTTTTTCACTTTCCATCCAGATCAGGCTGGCCGTGCGGCCGGTCACGCCGTCGCGGCGGTAGGAGTAAAACAGTTCCCGGTCGGCATAGGTGCAGTAGTGGTCGTCGTAAATGCGGGTCACTCCCAGTTGTCGCAGTTCTGTCGTTACCAGTCGCGCCAGACTCAAGTACCAGTAGTTGCCGCGGGAGTTGTTGCGGGACGGGGTGATCGTGCCTGCGGTTTCCTGCCAGATTGATGAGCAGGCAGACACCACATCAGCGCCGACCTCGTAGTGTTGCTGGCGGATATGCGGGCCGATCCAGGCCAGCAGTTGCCGGGGTGGCGCATTAAACAGGGACAGGCCGTGTTTTATGACCCGCTTGCACAGGCCGCGCCAGCCTACGTGCAGCGCCGCGACTTCGCTGCCGGCGTCATTGCAGAGTAGTAACGGGACACAGTCGGCGGTCAGAATGGGACATGCAGCTCCAACACAGTCCGTGTGGCAACCATCTGCGGGAACCAGTGTCTCTCTACTCAAACTGAGCACCCGGTTCCCGTGCTCCTGCTCCAACCAAGGTGGTTCTGACGGCAGGTTCAGTTGCGCGTACAGTTGCCGCCGGTTTGCGGCCACGGCGTCCGGCCGGTCGCCCACATGCGCGGCCAGATTGAAACTGTCAAAGGGACGCCGGCTGACCCCGTGCTGCCGGGTGGTCGTTCCGGCCCGGACATGCGCCGGCGCCGGCCAGTTTGCGGGAATCCAGTTAGCAGTCGGCATTAGTACTTACTCTTCCCATTTAATCCTGAACATGGCAACGTCAGGTTGCAAGAGTACCAGACTGTATCAGGGTCAACAGGTCTGCCATATCCTCGGCCAGGGGCGCTTCCAGCGCCAGGGGGTGATCGCTCACGGGATGCCGCAATTCGAGCCGCAAAGCGTGCAGCGCCTGTCTGGGGAACGCAACAAGCGCCTCCCTGATCCCTGCGGCGGCGTTTTTCGCAAAGCGCTTCCTGCCGCCGTACACCGGGTCACCGACAACAGGATGACCCAGGTGCGCCAGATGCACCCGGATCTGGTGCGTGCGCCCCGTTTCCAGCTTTACCCGCAGGTCGGTACAGGTGGGAAATTTACTGACAATGCGGTAATGGGTTGTTGCCGGTTTGCCCCTGTCGGTGACGGCCATGCGCGTGCGCAGGGTCGGGTGCCGGCCCAGCGGCGCGTCAACCGTACCGCCGCTGATCAGCGTTCCATGCACCAGCGCCCGGTATTCCCGGGTGACGTTGCGGTCGTGCAGTTCTTTGACCAGCCTGGTGTGGGCTGCCGGGGTCTTGGCTACGACCATAATCCCGGAGGTATCCTTGTCCAGCCTGTGCACGATGCCCGCCCGGGGCACTTTTGCCAGTTGCGGCGCGTGATGCAGCAAGGCATTGACCAGGGTGCGGTCCGGGTTGCCGGTGCCAGGGTGCACTACCAGACCCGGCGCTTTGTTGAGTACCAGAATGGCCTCATCTTCGAAGATAATGTCAATGGGAATGGCCTGCTCAACCCAATTTTCATGCCGGTCATCCAGGGTCGCCCTGACCTCGATCAACTGCCCGGCGCTGACGCGGTCCTTCTGCCTGAGCCCGACGCCGTCCACACTGACAAAACCATCCCTGATCCAGCCCTGCAACCGGGCGCGGGAATGGCGCGG
>JAPORZ010000098.1 GCA_026709915.1 Gammaproteobacteria bacterium | reverse complement strand
ACGGTGCATGGCGCGGGCTGCAATTACTCTAATCAATGTATCATTATCGCGCAGTGCAAATGTTATGTGTAACAGCCTGGCCCAACCGCCCTGCCGAAGTTAGCGGGAACTACTGCTGCAGGTGGCATTCTGTTGCATATAGGGATACTATTACAGTTATGTCGTTCAGATTCACCAGGCCCGTCGCCACAAATGTTGTTTGCGGCGCAGTGACCACGCACCGAGGTAGCCCATGCAGTTCAACAACCTGACTAACCAGTTTCTCATTGCCATGCCCAGTCTGAGAGACCCCAACTTTTCTCAGACAGTCACCTACATCTGCGCACATAATGATGAGGGCGCCATGGGGCTGGTGATCAACCGTCCGGCAAATTGCGAGCTGGGTGAAATTCTCACGCAGATGGAGCTGGCGCCGGACGATCAGGCGATTGCCAAGCTGCCGGTGTACCAGGGTGGGCCGGTGCATACCGATCGGGGGTTTGTACTGCATGAGCCCGACAGCGGGTGGGACTCCTCGATTTGTGTCAGCGATGTCCTTGGCATTACCACGTCCCGGGACATATTGCATGCCATCGCGGAAAATGCCGGGCCGGAGCAGTTTCTCATTGCGCTGGGCTATGCCGGTTGGACCGCCGGACAACTGGAAGAGGAAATCAAGGAAAACTCCTGGCTTAACGTGTCCGCAGACCCGGAGATCATCTTCAATACACCGTGTGAGTTGCGCTGGTCCTCGGCCACGGCGCTGCTGGGCATTCATCACCATCAACTTTCGGCCAGTTGCGGGCACGCCTGACCTGAAACAACACCAGGTGTCGCGTCCCGCTACCTTGTTGTGCTTCGATTTCGGCGCCAAACGCATCGGCGTGGCGGTGGGGCAGACACTGACCGGCACGGCCACGGCCTTGGAAATCATCCCGGCGCGCAACGGCCGCCCGGATTGGAACCGGATCGGCGCGCTGGTCGGCCAATGGCAGCCGCAGGCCCTGGTGGTGGGCGATCCGTTGAATATGGACGGCAGCAGGCAGTGCCTCGGTGATGCCGCCGACGCCTTCGCGCGCAGGCTCCACGGTCGTTACCGGTTGCCGGTGCTGCGCGCCGATGAGCGGCTCAGCAGCGTGGAAGCCGCAACCCGGCAACCGCGCCAGGCGCCTATAGACCATATCGCCGCCCAGGTAATCCTGGAAGGCTGGTTGCGGGATGTCGGGAAAATCTGATGATGCTATAATAGGCGAGATATGCCGGTGGCAAGAGTACCAGACGTACAACCCCTGATCCGGAACATGAAGGCCGGTCTGGATCGATATTTACAGGAACATAACAGAACCAACCCCTTGTTTATCGGCATCCATACCGGCGGGGTCTGGGTGGCGCAACAGTTGCTTGGCCTGTATCAAACTGCCCAGCCTTTGGGTAAACTCAATATTGCTTTTTACCGGGATGATTTCAGCCGTATCGGCCTGCATCCCCGGGTGACGCCATCGAGCTTGCCCTTTGACGTTGCTGACCGCCACGTTATTCTGATCGACGATGTGCTTTACACCGGCCGTACTGTGCGTGCGGCAATGAATGAGCTGTTCGACTACGGCCGCGCGGCCAGTATTTGCCTGGTGGTTCTGGTGGACCGCGGCGGCAGGGAGCTGCCCGTGCAGGCGGACGTAACGGGGACACGCCTGCACCTGACCGCAAGCCAGCACATCAAGCTGTCAGGCCCGCAGCCCCTGGCGCTGGAAATCACGACCGCATGAGCGCCCACTCCATACAACTGGACCGGCACGGGCGCCTCAAACACTTCCTGACGACGGAGGGTTTGAGCCGTGACATCCTCACCAGCATCCTCGACTATGCCGAATCCTTTGCCGGCGTGAGCGGGCGTGCGGTGAAGAAAGTACCCCTGTTACGCGGTAAAACCGTGGCCAACCTGTTTTTTGAGTCCAGCACCCGCACCCGCACCACCTTCGAGCTGGCAGCCAAGCGCCTGTCCGCGGATGTGCTTAACATCAACATTGCCACTTCGGCTACCAGCAAGGGTGAATCGCTACGGGATACCTTGCACACCTTAGAAGCCATGCACTGCGACCTGTTTGTGGTGCGCCACGGCAACAGCGGCGCGGCGCATTTCATCGCCGGTCAGGTGGCGGACAATGTCCACATCATCAACGCCGGGGATGGCCGCCATGCCCACCCCACCCAGGCCATGCTGGATGTTTTTACCATCCGCCGGCACAAGCCGGACTTCGAGTCGCTACGGGTGGCCATCGTCGGCGATATTGCGCACTCGCGGGTCGCCCGTTCGAAAATTCATGCGCTGAGCACCCTGGGAGTCAGCGATATTCGCGTTATTGCCCCGAAAACCCTGCTACCGGTGGCTATCGAGAGTCTGGGCGTGCGGGTCTTTCATGATTTGCACGAAGGGCTGCGCGAGGTGGATGTGATCACCATGTTGCGCTTGCAGCGGGAGCGCATCAGCAATGCGGTGTTGCCCAGCGAAGAGGAGTATTTTCAGTGTTTCGGCCTGACCGAGGCGCGCCTCAGCGTGGCCAGCCCGGACGTGATGGTGATGCACCCGGGGCCGATCAACCGCGGCATTGAAATTGACTCGCAGGTGGCGGACGGCGCGCGCTCGGTCATCCTGCAGCAGGTCAGCCACGGTATCGCAGTACGCATGGCGGTCATGGCCATGGTAACAGGCGCCGCGTCCGACGCCGGGAGCGGCGCAGACTGATGCGTATCCTGATCCGTAACGGGCGCCTGATCTGTCCCCTGCAACAACTTGATGACGTCGGTGATGTGTGCATTGCAGACGGCCGGATCGTTGCTGTAGGCGCGCCTGCGGATGGCTTCAGCGCCGATCTGGAGATCACGCTGGAGGGTGAGTTTATCTGCCCCGGCATTGTGGATCTGAGCGTACATACCCGCGAGCCGGGCTTTGAACACAAGGCCAGCATCGCCTCAGAAAGTGCGGCTGCGTTACGCGCCGGGGTTACCGGCATGGTGTGCCCGCCAAACACCCGACCGGTGACGGACAACCCGGCCGTAGTGGAGCTGGTGCGCCAGCGTCAGGCGCGCCTGAAACAGACGCGCATCTACCCCTTGGGCGCGTTGACCCGGGGTCTGGAAGGACGCCAGCTAACGGCAGTGGCGGCGCTCAGGCAGGCCGGTTGCGTGGGCCTGTCCAATGCCGACAGGCCGATTGTTGACACCGAAGTGCTGCGCCGCGCGTTTGAATATGCCGCCAGTTTTGAACTGCCCGTATTCATCCACCCGGAAGACAGTTACCTGAGAAACCAGGGGGTCATGCACGAGGGGAAAATCAGCACGCGCCTGGGCCTGCCCGGCATCCCGGAAACCGCTGAGACCAGCGCCATCAGTCGCGCCTTGTTGCTGATCGAACAGACCGGGGTCAGGGCGCATTTCTGCCGCCTGTCCTGTGCCCGCAGCGTGGAACTGGTCGGCGCCGCCAAACAGCAGGGGCTGCCGATCAGCGCCGATGTGGGCATCTGTCACCTGTACCTGACCGAGACCGATGTGGACGGTTTCAATGCCCAGTGCCACCTGTGGCCGCCGCTGCGCACCGACCGCGACCGACTGGCGTTGCTGGACGGGCTGCGCCGCGGTGTCATTGACGCCATCTGCTCGGACCACCAGCCGCATGATGAAGATGCCAAGGCCGCGCCGTTCAGCAGCACCGAGGCCGGCGCCTCCACCCTGGAAGCGTTGGCGCCGCTGGCATTCAATCTGGTTGCCACCCGCGCCTTCACCCCGACGCAAATCATCGGCGCGCTGACCTGTCATCCGGCCGCGGTCATTGGCATCGACAGCGGCAGCCTCACACCCGGCGCGCTGGCCGACCTGTTTATCTTCAATGATCGCCAACAGTGGACGCTCAGCGCCGCAGCATTGACCAGCGCCGGCAAGAACACGCCTTTCGATGGCTGGGAGATGTGCGGCCGGGTCATGCATACCTTCATCGACGGCAAGCCGGCCTTTACCTATGAATGAATCGCCGCGCCATCCGGCTACCCGCGCCACTATTTTTGTTGAAGATGCGGCGGTAGTGCAGCAGCAGCCGCTCGCTGCCGAGCAGTACCTGCTACGTCTGGCTGCCGGCGCCTGCGCGGCACAGGCGCGGCCCGGCAGCTTCGTGCATCTGCGCTGCCATGAGGCCCTGCCCATGCGCCGGCCTATGTCGATCATGCGCGCCGATCCCAACGCCGGCTGGATAGATATTCTCTACAAAGTGCATGGTCAAGGCACGCAAAAACTGGCCGGCGCCCGGCCCGGTGATCATATCAACCTGCTCGGACCCATCGGTACACCGTTCAAACTGCAGGGCTACCGGCGTTTCCCCTTGCTCATCGGCGGTGGCGTGGGTATCCCGCCCATGGTATTTTTGGCCGAGCATATCGCAACACAAGCCACAGACGTGCAGCCTTTGGTGATCATGGGTTCGGAGATTCCCTTTCCGTTCCAGCCCCGACCGTCGCAGGTCATGGTGGACGGCGTCCCCCCCGAGGCGTTGGCCTGCATGCCCTTGCTGGAAGACTGGGGCATCCCCAGCCGCCTTACCAGCAAACAGGGTTACCCCGGCTGTTACGATGGTTTCGTCACCGATCTGGCGCGCCTCTGGCTGAGCAACCTCGCCCCCTCGCAACGGCAGCAGGTGGAGCTCTTCAGTTGCGGCCCCACCCCCATGCTGCACGCCGTGGCCGAGCTGGCCGCGGAATTTTCCCTGCCCTGCCAGATCTCGGTGGAAGAGTACATGGCCTGCGCAACCGGCGGCTGCGCCGGCTGTGCGATACCCGTTTACCGCAACGGCGAAACCATCATGCAACGGGTCTGTGTGGACGGCCCGGTATTCGAAGCCGCAGAAGTGTACAATGAGCACATGACCGACTGAATGACGCCGCCCAACGCCGCCTGACGCACAAATCGGCAAGATAGCCGATTTGCACGGCCGCAGGCCGCCCGAAGGGTTGCGCCCAGGGATGGGCGCAATGAAAAAAGACAACAAAGGGTTTTAACGCAGGATTTTTTGTGTCAGGCAAGGCGGGTAAGGAATGAAGGAGGGAGTGTACACCAAGTACATGACCGACTGAATGACGCCGCCCAACGCCGCCTGACGCAAAAAAGACAAGTTAAATGGTTATTAACAACCGGGAAAGTGAAGCATAACAACCAGTTTTTTGCACCATCCCCGGCTTCAGAATTTTTGACAAAACTGATATTTTTTCAACAAACTATTGATTTTTAATAATTTTTTATCGACACAAAAAAATATCACGATTTTGGCACGGAACCTGCAGCATATAAGGCAAGTACGATAACCCTTACCATTAACCAAACTGGAGACATATAATGAACTGGCAGACTCCTGAATACAGCGACATCCGCTTCGGTTTCGAAGTTACGATGTACATCAACAACAAGTAATAATTTTTATTACGAGTTGCAAAAAAGGGGCGCAAGCCCCTTTTTTGTTGCTTGCAATCCGACCCTCTGCGCCAAAGCACTGATCAAGCAACCTCTCCTGGCTCATAACTGAGAAAAATTCTTTAATTTATTGCACAATATCACTGGTGTCTGGAATATCCGGTGAAGATTAGAGTTAACTTACTGTAATTCATTATAAAGTACTCTTTTTATGGGTGTCACCGACTTGAACTGCCTGTCCCGTTTAGCTCAAACT
>JAPORZ010000167.1 GCA_026709915.1 Gammaproteobacteria bacterium | reverse complement strand
GGGTCTGCACAGGGGGTGAGACCGTGAAGGGTGCTGGCGTTGTGGCGTGGCTCGCTCTGGCGTATGAGGTGGCCCCGCGTTGGCCTGTGGCCGTGAGGGAGCGTTGCGGCGACGCTGGCAGGTTGACCGGGGGATTAGGCCCCGGTGGGGTCAGGCGGCGGCGGGCATATCAGGGGCGTTTATTTTCAACTCAGGATGGTTCTTCCTGTATTCCAAATGGCCTCATGAATATAAATCCAGATTCCTTTTTCAAAGTCGCGATTTTCTCCTTTCCCCTGTTGCCACAAAGACAGAACCTCGATTGCCCGTAATCATGATTTCGCCGTTGTCCATGAATGAAGCATTAATAACATACTCCCCGCCTCGGAGCGCCAGATTTGGTTTGTGCCAGTTCTTACCTCCATCCTGAGTCATCAGAGCAGACTCTTCATCACCGAAGATCATGCCAATTTGACCATCCCCGCTGAAAGCCGCTGTTGTAACTTGTTCCCAAAGCCGTGATATAAAATTCGACTTATTCCAACTCTCACCCCCATCCAGCGTGATCAACATTTCACATGCACTGCTTGTGACCACACCCACTTCACTATTTACAATAAACGCTGACCGCCTCTGGTCTTTGATCCCCAAGTCCGCCTCCCTCCAATCCTTTCCGCCATTGGTTGTTATAAACACAGAGCCTTGACTACCAGCAAGCATACCAGCCTTGCCGTCAGCGCCAAAAGCTACTGTAGTAACTTTTTCGTTCCCTTGGCGCTCATTTCTCCTGAGATTCAAATTCAGATCATCCCAATATTGTCCACGGTCAGATGTTGTGAACAAGGATTCTCCATTTTCTCTCTTGCGCCAATTTTCTCCCCGATCTGTTGTCGTAAAAACGCTCCCTTCATCTCCGGCAATCGTTCCGGTTTCGCCGTTCTCACTGAACAATGTCAAATTTGGCTTCCTCCAATTTCTCCCGCCATCCGTCGTCATCAATAAATCTCCTTCGTCGATTGATACTACACCGGTTTGATTATCCTCACTGAATACTGCTTTATGGACCGGCCATGTATCCATCAATTCCCCAAATGAGGACGATGGGTCGCGGTAGTTCTTTCTTCCATCCAGCGACGTAAACATAGAAAGCTCGCCTTCCAGGGAATCCGCGGTTATCCCTCCGTGAGTGTTGGCTGATGGCGAAAAGTATGCTTTCCCTTCTTGAATCAGGCTTGGCTTGAACCAATTCTTTCCCCCATCCGTTGTGATGAACAAAGAACACTTATTACCGGCCAGAAGGCCGGTCTGATTGTTTGAGCTGAAAACTACTGTGCCAATTATCTCATTGTTTTCGAGTACCAGTTTCGGCTTCTCCCAATGCCTGCCTCCGTCCATTGTTGTGAATACGGAGCCTCCGTTTCCAGCTACCACACTGATTTGACCATCCTTACTGAGAAAGGAAGTAACTACCCGCTCGGCGGCATCCATCGTTAAAGGCCGCTTTACCCAATTCTGGCCTTTATCCTGTGTCATGAATACAGAACCAACATTGCCAACAAGCATCCACATTGAGCCATCTTTACAACTCATAGCTGAAAAAACCTGCTCTCCATTCTCAGGCGCTAAAACCTGTTTATTCCAGTTTTTCCCCTTGTCCGCCGTTGTAAATATACAGCCCCTGTTCCCGGCAACAAGGATGGATTGGCATTTCTCATCGACTGCTATCGCGGCAACGTGTTCGTTAAAGTCCAGTGTGTCCCAACCCTCCTGAAAACAGTTTTCTGCGTTTTGACGAAGCTTCGGCTAACACCGTGTTGCTTAATTCATCCAATAACTGGTCAGGGACGCGGCCAAGCCGCTCTTCAGTTGCAATCTCATCCTTCGGGATGTGTTTGCCAAGGGAGGACATAACGTCAATTCGGAGTGACGCTTGTGCATGGTTTTGCTCAGCAGCCAAGTCATACCATTTCTGCGCTTCCCTATAGTCCTGCGATACCCCTTTGCCTATGAGATAAAGGTAACCAAGATCGCCTGACGCAGCTGCAACTCCCTTTTCCGCAGCCAGTCGGAACCAATTTGCTGCTTCGGTATCATTTTGCCGAACTCCTGTGCCATTGAGATAAGCACAACCAAGCAGGTATCGTGCCCTGGCATTGCCCTGTTCTACAGCCAACCGGCAAAATCTGATCGCTTCTGACCAATCGGCGTTTTCCCAGAACCGGCATGCGAGTTCAATTTGTCCCCAAGCAAAGCCCAGTTCAGCCATTAAGGAATACCAATTCAATAGCCTCCTGCTTTTGAATACCCAGGGCGCCTGAGCTGCTGAAACACCAAACAGGGGTCGAAAAGATCGAACGGGAGATCTATCCTTGAATGAAAAAGCGAGAGCAGAATCTCTATTATTCACAGCGCTTCTCTATTATAAAATCTGTTCTTTCTTACAATGCTGCCAGCTATTGATTGACAAGGGACACTGAAATTCATCAACTGTCCTGAACATGCCGATCTCGATCTTTTTTTGAATGATCAAAAAAATCCCTTGGCAGATTGAATCTTCTAATCATGTCATTGAGATACCCGGCTCCCAAACTCGTTTTAGCGCCATGATATTTGAGCGGGTAAGATGCCGCCCTACCTTTAATATCAGGATGGTAAACGGTTCGATGACTCCCTTTGCCCTTTCGAACAAATACTACAAATCGGCTGTCATAGTCTCTCAGGCGCCGCACTACTTCCCTGTAGTTGAGAGGTTTTGGCATGTTATGCCTTGGCTGGATAGAAATCTCTACCAGGACTGCTTATCACATGGGCTGGAGGGAGGGATAATATTCCCGTCTGATATTCTGGTTCTGTGGTATCAGTTCCATTAGACAAGGTCCGAAGACGCTCCAAGTTCGCTTGTGCATATAAACGCCAATAGACCGGTTCAGACGGATGAAAAATCAGGTCGGGATCGTTTTTGAAATGCGCAAAACTGAACTGCATTTCGATCAGTTCTTCCAACTCGTTCAATGCTGTTTCAAATGTTGTTCCATAGCCGCGCAGGTCCATTTCCAGGGCAATGGCTACCCACTGGTTTTCTGTTTCCATAAAACCCAGGATACTGATATTAACGGCACTGAACCTGGATGAAGCGAGCTGAGCATTATCAGTTGTCTGGTTCACCATGTTATCGATTTTTGTTTGCTGATACACACTGCCGTCAATTTACCACAAATCAGAATACGCTCAAGCTATGTTTGCTTTACTGCAAACGATTTCATTCCATAAATGCAAACACCCGGGCCTGGGCCTGGGAGGAGTTTGTTACCGGTAGTATGCCGATGACCGCAACGGCGCCGGTGGCGGGCAGGGAATCGAGGTTATTCAGGTTTTCCACCTGGAACTTGCCGGCGCCCAGCATGATCTTGTGTACCGGGAAGCTCAGGTCGTTGCCCGGGTCCAGGCTCAGGGTGTCGATGCCGATACCGGCAGTGTCCCGTTCCAGCAGCAATTCGGCGCTGGCGACGGAGAAGCCGGGGAAGTGCAACACGCCAGCTTCATCCTGGTTGATATAGGCTTTCGGATCAGAAAACTTTTTATACCAGCCTGTGTGCATAACGACCAGACTGCCGGGGGCGACGCGGCCGTGTTGTCGCTCCCAGGCCAGTACGTCTTCTACCGATAACCGATAGTCGTCATCCTGCGCTGCCTGGGCGCGGGCGTCGATGACGGCAAGGGGCACGACCAGATCATTCGGGGCCAGCTCAGTGACGGAGCGCCCGCCCTCGGCAAAGTGTGCCGGCGCGTCGACATGGGTGCCGATATTCTCCCACATTGAGAAGCGGTGCATGCGATAGCCCTGGTCATAATCAGCCAGGCGTTCCATTACGAACGGCGCCGTACCCGGCCAGAACGGCATGTCCTGATGCAAGGGATGGGTCAGGTCGACCACCTGCCGGGCTTTGAAAGGGTGCGTCAGCTCGTCCGCACCGACCCCGGCTGCCAGGCAAAAACACAGCAGCCAGACGTTGTACTGAGAAAGTTTCATTTTATGTTGATCCCGCCGTTGAGTAATATGTAGTTCCGGTTTCAGGCTTTCCATAATATTATTCGATAATGTCTCATACAAGTTTACGCACCGCCATCATAACCGCTGCCCGGTCCCTGCATGAACGGCAACTCGGTACCGGTACGGCCGGTAACGTCAGTGCCAGGATAGCGCAGGGTTACCTGATCACGCCCACAGGGGTGGACTATGAGACGCTGACGCCTGCGCATATCGTCAGCATGGACTTGCGCGGCAACCGTGCAAAAGGCGACCTTAAGCCTTCAAGTGAATGGCGTTTCCACCAGGACATCTATATTGCGCGGGCGGAGGTTAGCGCTATCGTCCACACTCACTCCCCTTACGCCACGGCGCTGGCCTGTACCCGCCAGGACTTACCGGCGTTCCACTACATGGTGGCCGGCGCCGGCGGCGCCTCGGTCCGCTGCGCTGAGTATGCAACCTACGGCACCCAGGCGCTGTCTGATCACGCCCTGGCTGCCTTGTCCGGGCGGCGCGCCTGCCTGCTCGCCAACCACGGGGTGATCGCGCTGGGCGCGGATGTAGCCGCGGCCCTCAACATGGCGCAACTGGTGGAGGAGCTGGCCAAACAATACCTGCTGAGCCGCATGGCCGGCGCGCCGGTGCTGTTGGGCGATGCCGAAATGGAAGTCAATCTGGAAAAGTTCAAGGATTATGGCAAACAGTGATGTGTCCGCAGCGGACATGATGTAATGGAAATCTGGCAATACCTCATCCTGTTACTGGTGGGCATCGTGGTCGGCTTTGTGAACGTGATGGCCGGCGGCGGGTCACTGTTGAGCATTCCGGTGATGCTGTTCATGGGCGTGCCGGCGCCGGTGGCGAATGGGACCAACCGGATTGCGATACTGGCGCAGATGGCCACGGGGACCATTGCCTTCTTCAGGCAGGGTTATTCCGACTTCAAGCTCAGCCTGACCCTGGCCCTGGCCGCGGTGCCCGGCGCCGTGGTCGGCGCGCTGATCGGCGCCCGCCTGGAGGGGGTCTGGTTTAATCGTATCCTGGCTGTCATCATGCTGGCGGTAATGCTGGTCATGGCTACGGAAAAACGCACCCCGGACTATACCCGGGCGCCGCCGCCGAGACCGCGTCTGGCGCTGGCGCACGCACTGATGGCATTGGTGGGAATCTGGGGGGGGTTCATACAGGTAGGGGCCGGTTTCCTGTTCATGCCCATCCTGTACAAGACTCTGGGCCTGGACCTGGTGCGGGTGAACATGCACAAGACCTTTATCATCACCGTCTATACCACGGCGGCCCTGATCGTATTCGCCTGGCAGGTGGAACTGTTCTGGGCGCTGGGATTGAGTTTGGCCGTGGGCACTTCCATCGGCGCCTGGCTCAGCGCGCAGGTGCAGGTCAGCCAGGGGGAAAGGCTTATCAAGGTAGTGCTGAATACCGTGCTCGCGCTGTTCATCGTCAAGCTGCTGTTCTTTAAGTAACCTCGTAACTACCCGCCCCCTGTTTGTCATTCCCGCTTTCCTCACCGTCACTCATTGCGTCCATCCGTGGACGCAACCCTACGGGCAGCTGTCGCTGTGCACAAATTCGTCCGGAACGAATTTGGACAGCGCAGCTGGCCCCAGCGGGGCAAACTACACGGATGTAGTTTGCAAATCGGCTATCCTGCCGATTTGTCCTGCGAATGCAGGAATCCAGTCGATCAAACAGTCGCTTGCGATACCTTATCGGAATCAGAACTCATCTGCCTTTCCATACCGGTCGGCGCTTTTCGATAAACGCGTCTATGCCTGCGCGAG
>JAPORZ010000254.1 GCA_026709915.1 Gammaproteobacteria bacterium | reverse complement strand
TGCACTCAGTAACATGCAATCAGTAATCTATCGCCGGAAAGTAATTAGTATGGTATAGTGCCGGGCGAATTGTTTGAATGAGAAAAGACCCGCTTCTTTTCTCACACCAGTGTCGTCCGTTTGCCATAAGGAGACAAACCATTTCTTCCAGACGCCAGCTTGCCAATGCCATCCGGGCCTTGAGCATGGACGCAGTGCAACGCGCCAATTCCGGGCACCCGGGCACGCCCATGGGTATGGCAGACATCGCCGAGGTGCTGTGGAATGATTTCTTCAGGCACAACCCGGCCAACCCCGGCTGGGCCGACCGCGATCGCTTCGTCATGTCCAACGGTCACGGTTCCATGCTGCTGTACTCCATCCTGCACCTGACCGGTTATGACCTGCCCATGGCGGAGCTGCAGAATTTCCGCCAGCTGCATTCGAAAACACCCGGTCACCCGGAGTACGGCTACACCCCCGGCATAGAAACTACCACCGGCCCGCTGGGGCAGGGTCTGGCCAATGCCGTCGGCATGGCCCTCGCCGAACGCACCCTGGCCGCGCAGTTCAACCGCCCCGGCCTGGATATCGTCAACCACTACACCTACGCTTCGGTCGGTGACGGCTGCCTGATGGAAGGCATTTCCCATGAAGCCTGCTCCCTGGCCGGCACCCTGGGTCTGGGCAAGCTCATCGTTATTTACGACAGCAACCGCATCTCCATCGACGGCGAGGTGGAAGGCTGGTTTAGCGAAGACATACCTAAACGTTTCGATGCCTACCGCTGGCATGTACTTGCGGACATTGACGGACATGACCCTGAGGCGGTGTGTGAGGCGCTCGGCGCGGCACAGGCAGAGACCGACAGGCCCAGCCTGTTATGCTGCCACACCACCATCGGCCTGGGCTCGCCCAACAAGCAGGGCAAGGCCGCGAGCCACGGCGCGCCACTGGGCGCGGATGAGGTGGCGCTGGTACGGGAAACTATAGACTGGCCGTGGCCGGCGTTTACCATACCTGAAGAGATCTACCAAGGTTGGGACGCCCGGGTGCGGGGTACGGCGCTGGAAGCAGCATGGAGCGAGAAATTTTCCGCTTACCGGAAGCATTACCCCGAACAGGCAGCCGAGTTCAGGCGCCGGGTCAGTGGCGACCTGCCTGGTGATTGGCAGGAAACCAGCCGCGCCTACATCGAGGCCACCCAGCAACAAGCGGCAAGCATCGCCTCGCGCAAGGCCTCACAGAATGCCCTGAACGCCTACGGCCCCGCACTGCCGGAACTGGTCGGCGGCTCGGCGGACCTGACCGGCTCCAACCTGACCCTGCGCCAGGATTCCAGCGTCATCAGCGCGTCCGTGGCGGCTGGCAACTATCTGTATTACGGCGTGCGCGAATTCGGCATGGCCGCCATCAACAATGGCATGGCTCTGCATGGCGGTTTCATTCCCTACGGCGGCACCTTTCTCATCTTCACCGAGTACGCCCGCAATGCCCTGCGCATGGCGGCCCTGATGAAACAACGCAATATCTTCGTGCTCACCCATGACTCCATCGGCTTGGGGGAAGACGGCCCCACCCACCAGGCAGTGGAACAGACTGCGACCCTGCGCCTGATCCCAAATATGTCGGTCTGGCGCCCGTGTGACGCAGTGGAGACCGCCGTGGCCTGGAAAGCGGCCCTGGAAAACCGGGACCAGCCCACCTCTTTATTGTTGTCACGACAATCCCTGCCGGCCATGACCAGAAGCGCAGAGCAACTTGCTGCGATTGAACGAGGCGGCTATATCCTGGTCGAACCTGACGGCGGGCCTGACTTGATTATCATCGCCACCGGTTCGGAGGTCGCCATTGCCGTGGCGGCCGCGCAACAACTGAACGGGAACGGCGCGCGGGTGCGGGTGGTTTCCATGCCCTCGACCGATGTTTTCGACAGCCAGTCGCAAGCGTACCGTGAACAGGTGTTGCCCGCCGCCTGCCGGCGGCGCATTGCCGTGGAAGCGGGCATACCCGATTACTGGCGCAAGTATGTCGGTCTTGACGGCAGGATTCTGGGCGTGCCGAGCTTCGGCGAGTCGGCGCCCGGCGCCGCCGTGTTCGAGCATTTCGGCATTAACGTGGAAGGGCTGATGCAACTGGTTGAAGCATAACAAATCTCTGTTTTTCGAGGCGCACTCATAGTAACCTCTAACTTTCAGAAGCGCCTTCATGGTAATTATTAAAATCCGGAGCGATATACAATGACGATAAACGTAGGAATCAACGGCTACGGCAGAATTGGCAGAAACATTCTGCGGGCGCTGTATGAAAGTGGCCGCACCGACGAAATCCGCGTCGTTGCGGTCAACGACCTGGGCGATGCCGAGACCAACGCGCACCTGACCCGTTACGATAGCGCGCACGGCAAGTTCCCCGGCACGGTTGAGGTGGACGGCGATTACATGCTGGTCAATGGCGACCGCATACGGGTGTTATCCGAACGCGACCCGGCACAACTGCCCTGGGGCGAACTGGGCGTGGATGTGGTGCATGAATCCACCGGCTTTTTTACCAGCAAAGCCAAGGCCGGCGCGCACCTGCAAGGCGGCGCCCAAAAGGTCATCATCTCTGCGCCGGGCGGCAAGGATGTGGATGCAACCATTGTTTACGGCGTGAACCACGGCGTGCTGAAAAAGACGGATACCGTGATCTCCAACGCCTCCTGCACCACCAACTGTCTGGCTCCGCTGGTAAAGGTGCTGCATGACCATGTGGGCGTAGTCAACGGCACCATGACCACGGTTCACGCGTATACCAACGATCAGGTGTTGACCGATGTGTACCACTCCGATTTGCGGCGTGCCCGGTCGGCCACCATGTCCATGATCCCGACAAAAACCGGCGCCGCCGCGGCGGTCGGCCTGGTGCTGCCGGAACTGAACGGCAAGCTGGACGGTTACGCAGTGCGCGTGCCGACGATTAACGTCTCGCTGGTGGACCTGTCCTTCCGGGCCGCACGTCCGACCTCGAAGGAAGAGATCGATGCGCTCATGCAAGCCGCTGCGGACGGCCCGCTACACGGCGTTTTGGCCTGCAACAAGGCGCCGCTGGTGTCTATCGACTTCAACCATGACCCGGCTTCGGCAACTTATGATGCTGCA
The DNA here is from genome assembly GCA_026709915.1 of Gammaproteobacteria bacterium. GTDB lineage: Bacteria > Pseudomonadota > Gammaproteobacteria > Eutrophobiales > Eutrophobiaceae > JAAXHV01. The sequence goes on along the minus strand of JAPORZ010000254.1, from coordinate 2,728 downwards.
TTGACCAAGGTGATTGAAGGCACAATGGTGAAAGTGGTGGCCTGGTATGACAACGAATGGGGATTTTCCAACCGTATGCTGGATACTACCATCGCGTTGATGAATGCGAGCTAGCAGGAACCGGGCATGATGCCGTCTGTTTATCCATTCCTGTCCCTCCCCCCTGAAAGAGGAGGGCAGGATGAGGGGCCAGGATTTTTTCCGTGGGTGACCGGTACGCCCCGCGGCATCGTCACTTTTATCCATGATCTGATATGACCACCGGCTTGCTCACTTTAGATGATCTGGATCCGGCGCGCAAGACAGTCCTGATACGCGCGGATTTCAACGTGCCGGTGAACGCCGGTGTCATACAGGACGACACGCGCATCCGTGCGGGCCTGCCCACCCTGGAACGCCTGCTGGCGGCGCCGGCCGCGATCATCCTGGTCTCACACCTGGGGCGCCCGCAAGCAGGACAGTACGCGGCCCAATTCAGTCTGGCCCCGGTCGCCGAGCGCCTCGCGGCCTTGCTGCGGCGGGAAGTGCGCCTGGTGTCCGACTGGGAGCAGGGCGTTTCCGTACAGCCGGGGGAAGTGGCGCTACTGGAAAACATCCGTTTTCTGCCGGGCGAGACGGACAATAGTGACGAACTGGCACAACGCTTGGCAAACCTGTGCGATATCTACGTGAACGACGCCTTTGCTACCGCCCACCGCGCCCAGGCCTCGACCCATGGCGTCGCCCGGTATGCCCCCGTCGCCTGCGCCGGCCCGTTACTGCTGGATGAAATAGCAACGCTCACGACCGCCTTAGAGCGCCCCGGGCGCCCGCTCACTGCGATCGTCGGCGGGGCCAAGGTGTCCGGTAAGCTGCTGGCGCTGGAGAACCTGATCAAAAAGGTGGACCGCCTGATCGTCGGCGGCGGGATTGCCAACACGTTCCTGAAGGCCGCCGGCCAGCCGATAGGCGGCTCGCTCTGCGAAGATGACCTGGTGAACGCCGCGGCAGGCATCCTTGGCTATGCCCGCGAGCATGGCAAGCAGGTCCCCCTGCCGGAAGATGTGGTCTGCGCTAAAAATCTGGCAGCAGATGCGCCGGCCCAGATCAAATGTCTGGCAGACATAGCAGCCGACGACTTCATCCTGGATGTGGGGCCGCAGACCATCGCCTTAAATGAGCAGATTATCAACTCCTCTGCCACAATCCTGTGGAACGGGCCGTTGGGAGTTTTTGAGATCGACCAGTTTGCAACCGGCACCGCGGCGCTGGCCCGGGCCATTGCCGCCAGCCCGGCTCTGTCTGTGGCCGGAGGCGGCGACACCGTGGCGGCCATCAGCCGTTTCGGCGTCACTGACGGAATTTCCTGTATCTCAACCGGCGGCGGGGCTTTCCTGGAATTGCTGGAGGGAAAAACGTTGCCGGCTGTTGCCGTACTTGAACGGGCTGATGCGTAAATGCGTAGAACAAAAATTATCGCCACCATGGGGCCGGCCACCGACAAGCCGGAGATGCTGGAAAGCCTGATTGCCGCCGGTGTGGACCTGTTTCGCATTAACTATTCCCACCAGACCCACCTGGAACACAAGGAACGGTCCCGGGCGCTCAAGGAGATCAGTCTCAAACGCGGGCTGGAGATTGGCCTGATAGCCGATTTGCAAGGTCCCAAGATCCGCCTGCGGCGCTTTCACAATGGCGTCGTGCTGCTGCGGGAGGGCGAAGAATTTACCCTGGATCCGGCGCTGCCCGACACGGCCGGAGATAACACCCAGGTAGGCGTCACCTATCCGGCGCTGGCCCGGGATGTGAAACCCGGCGCGACCCTGCTCATCGACGACGGCCGTATCACCATGGAAGTGGTGCAGGTGGTCAAGACACAAGTGCGCTGCCGGGTCGTCACGGGGGGGAAGTTGTCGGACAACAAAGGCATCAACCTCAAAGGCGGCGGTCTCTCCACCGGAGCGCTCACCAGAAAAGACCGCAAGGATCTGCTGCACGGGGTTGAAATCGGGGCGGACTATTTTGCCATCTCGTTTGTCAGCAGCGTCGCCGATATTGAGCAGGCGCGCGAGTTGCTGGATCAGGCAGGGTCAAATGCAGGCATTATCGCCAAGTTTGAACGCGCAGAAGCGTTGCAGGACGCGACAGCCATCATCCGGGCTGCAGATGCCATCATGATTGCCCGCGGCGACCTGGGCGTGGAAATCGGTGACGCGGCCCTGCCGCCGGTGCAGAAAAAACTCATCAAACAGGCCCAGGACCTGGATCGGCCGGTGATCACCGCGACCCAGATGATGGAGTCCATGATCGACAACACCATCCCCACCCGAGCCGAGGTGTTCGATGTGGCCAACGCCATCCTGGACGGCACCGACGCAGTCATGCTGTCTGGCGAAACCAGTATCGGTAAATATCCCGACCGGGTGGTGCAGGCCATGGCCCGCATCTGTGCAGAAACGGAAAAACAGAAGGAAACCCGCGAGTCGCACCACCGCATCAGCCAGGAATTCGGACGTATCGACGAGGCCATCGCCATGTCCACCATGTATGCGGCCAACCACATCAGGGCCCAGGCCATCGCGGCCTTGACAGAAACCGGTTCGACCTGCCTGTGGATGTCCCGCATCAGCTCCGGCATTCCCATTCTGGCGTTTACCCGCCACACCGCCACCATGCGCAAGGTAAGATTATACCGGGGCGTTTATCCGGTACAGTTTGATATTACCCACACGGACCCGCTGGAGGCCAA
>JAPORZ010000178.1 GCA_026709915.1 Gammaproteobacteria bacterium | reverse complement strand
GGTGTACCTCTCTTATGTTGTAGGTTGCTCTTCAAAAAAACACCATTTTACAACATCGGGTGCGCCACCTCACTAACTCGGCTCATACACCAGAAATGAGCATAACTCGGGTCCAGGTGCTGGTTGGTTTCTATCAACGCCTCTACAACCTGCTCCCGGAAACCGGCGCAGTCGCTTAAGACGGCATCCAGCCCTGCGGCATGACTGCTGTTCTCTGCGTCAGGCAGGTCGGCGCCTGTCTCCTGTAAACCCAGTTCATTTTCCAGTTCGGTAATGTTGACATAAAGGCTCGTGCACGCTTGCAGTTTTTCCGGTGTTTCCGCCATGCGTAGCATCTTGTCCAGTTCTCCTTCCAGCTGCTCCAGGCGTGTTTCTGCCTGTTGCAGGCGCAAGGCTTCCTGCTTGATGTGCTTGTGCTCCTCGCCAACCGAGCGGTAATGGGGCGAGTCGGACACCCGCTGCTCCTGTGGCGCTGCAGTCCCTGCGCCGAGGCGCTTTTCTATGTCCAGTGCGATCTGGTACAAGCCCGACATCTCGTCCAGCAAAGCCCTGCTCTCCTGCACGAGGTCACTGCCGTCACGCCCCATGCCTCTGCGCAGCGCAAACTGATTGTCTATGTTGTAGGCCTTGCTGCTGACCTGGGATAACCGGTCACTCAAGCCTGACAACTCCTTATCGACAGCGCTGTTATTGGCACGTGAAGCCTGCTTGACGATCCGGCGCACTTTGGACTTGAGGCTATCCACGCCAGTCAGATTAGCAAACGCCTGCAAGCCGGTTGCAAGCCCGTCCTAATGATGGAGCATGTTATTGATGCTGGCATCCCTGTTGTTTTTTATCTGCCGGCTGATATATGCGTAACGCTCGGCGCCGACCAGCGCTTTAACGACGCGCCCAAAACTGCCGCCACTCCTGCCCGAACTCCTTTCCACCCATGCTACCAACCGGCCTTTGATCCGACCCAGGCTGTTATCTTCAACCAGATTGCCGGCCTGGTCGGTTGTGCACCTGAATCCGCGCTCCTGGGCAGTGAGAAAATTCCGGACTGAATCCCGGGCGACCCGGGTGTTTAGTTCTGTCAAGGGCATGGTCAATAACTCAATACTGAAATGTGATCTTATAAGGCCACCTCTAAAAATTAGAGGTGGCCGTGCAGCATAAGGATGTGCTGCCATTTTTAGTCACGTAAGTGACTGAAAATGAAGGAAACGGAAAAACGCGTTTTTCCGTTTCCGTGTCTAAAAATGCCACGGAGGGCATTTTTGCTATGTAAATTTTGAAAATTTACATACAGTCGGGGTGTGCAACACCCTGATCATGAGGGTTTAGAGGTTACTATAACTCAATATCCATCCCGTCGTAGGATACTTCCCAGCCGGCGGCTTCTACTTGCTTGCGTTCTGCGCTGTTGGCGAACAGGATGGGGTTGGTGGTGTTAATGTGGATAAAGACTTTACGCTTGAGGTCCAGGTCTTGCAGCGCGGCGAGGGTACCGTCTGCCCCGGAGACGCTGATGTGGCCCATGCGTTGACCGGTCTTGATGCCTACGCCGTCGCGGATCATCTCATCGTCCACCCACAGGGTGCCGTCAAAGAATATCAGGTCGGCGCCGCGGATACGCGCGGCGAGTTCCGGCGTGACCCGGGCGCAGGCCGGCATGTAGTAAAATGACTTCCCGTTGTGGGTATCTTCTACGTACAAGGCAATGGTGTCCTCCGCGACGGAACCGAAATCCTTACCCTTGCTTTCGTCTTCCAGCCACAGCGCCACCTTACCCGGTACGGCAAAAGGCGTTATGCGTAGTCCCATGGAGCTGCCGTTCGGTCTCAGCAGTTCCAGGGGTTCGTTCAGGGTCATGGGTTCACGGCTGACGAATTTCGGGTTCAGCACATTGAATATGGTATTGGCCTGCAACACGCCCAACACCCGCTGGGTGGCATAGATACGTAGTGGCTGCGATTCGCGCAGGTTCAACAGGCCTGCCACATGGTCCACATCGGCATTGGTCAGCACTGCGCCCATAATCGGGCTGTGACGCAGGTCTTTTTTCGGGTGCAGGATGTCGTTGTCGTTGATCTGCTGGCGCAGGTCCGGGGACGCGTTGAACAGGTACCAGTCTTCTCCGTCGGCGCTGATGGCGATGGATGACTGGGTGCGCTGCGGCGCCGCCGGGTCATCCTGCCTGGCTCGCCTGCTGTTGGGGTGGTTACAGTTCCACTGCGGGTAGCCGCCGCCGGCGGCTGCGCCTAATACTCTGATGTGCATTTTATAAACTCCGGCTTGTTCAACTCATTTTATCCGCAGATGGCGTAGATGAACTGCGTTAATCTGCGGATAAATACCCTGTGGTATTCCGTTCGACCCAGCGCTCGCCGCCACTGACCACTTCCTTTTTCCAGAACGGCGCCTTGTGTTTCAGGTCTTCGATGATGCAGCGGGTCGCGTCGATGGCATCGCCACGGTGCGCCGCCCAGGTGGCAATAAGCACAATATCCTCGCCGACTTCAATGTCTCCGGTGCGGTGCAGCACCAGAATATCGTGTACTGCCCACTGTGCGGCCGCCTGCGCGCAGATCCCCTGCAGGTGCTTTTCCGTCATCCCCGGATAATGCTCCAGGGTCATGGCGCCGACTTCCTGACCTTCGTTGAAATCGCGCATCGTGCCGATGAAGATGCTGGCCGCGCCGGATTTACCGGGATTTCCGGCAGCCGCACGGTGGCCCATTACTTCAGCTACGGCATCGAAGGGCGCCGGCCTCAACTCTACTCGCATAAGGCTTAGCTCTCACCCTCCGGTAACAGGAGGAAAGAAGGCAACCTCATCACCCTCCTGCAATTCAGGGTCGCCCTTGACATGCTCCATGTTGACGGCTACCAGCATGGACGCTGGCATTTCAGCAGCGCCGCTGGCCCAGGCCCAGATATCCGAAACCTTAAGGCCGGGTCTGAACTCCAACTGGTCTTCGGCGCGTCCCACGTCCTCACGGATGCGGGCAAAAAACTTTACTTTGATAGACATGTGTTGCCCTACTGTTTGCTCTACGTGCCAACTTGTACGTGTTATCGTATTATAGCCGCATAACGTAGCGGGGAGAAACCTTTATGGCGGGACACTTTTATGGCGGAACTGACACATTTTAACGAGACCGGCGTAGCGCACATGGTGGATGTCGGCGCCAAGGCGGCGACGCACCGTATCGCCATAGCTGAAGGAAGCATCACGATGCAGGACAGCACGCTGGCCTTGATTATGGAGGGCGGGCACAAGAAAGGGGATGTGCTGGGAATCGCCCGGGTTGCCGGTATCATGGCGGCAAAGAAAACCGCGGAGCTGGTGCCACTATGTCATCCGTTGACGCTCAGCCATATTGATATAAGCCTTGAGCCCAGACCCGGCGCGGGCGCGGTGTATTGCCGGGCCCAGGTGGAGACCATCGGTCCCACCGGGGTGGAAATGGAAGCGTTGAACGCAGTGCAGGTGACGCTGCTGACAATCTATGACATGTGCAAGGCCGTGGACCGGGGTATGAGCATTGAGACGGTGCGGCTTGTGGAGAAAACGGGAGGGAAGTCGGGAGACTGGGTAAGATCGGGAAGTGGCTGGTCACTGTAGCACACAAAATCGGTGTTGACATATCACGGCTTTTTTATATGATGGTCGGGTCTTAGATCCTTTACAGAACAGGGAGGTTCAAACATGGCAATTCGCCATTGGCCCCAAACCGAGCAGCCGCGCTACAAGCTGCTGCATAACGGCTCGCACAGTCTTTCCGATGCGGAATTGATCGCCATCTTTCTGGGCTCCGGCTACAGTGGCCACAGCGCTGTGGATATGGCCCGGGACATGCTCGCCAAGGCCCAGGGCTTACGCCCGCTGCTGGAACAGAACCGCAGTACTCTGCTCAAAACCAAAGGGCTGGGCGATGCCAAGTGGGTGCTGCTCCAGGCCGCGCTGGAACTGGGGCGGCGTTATCTGGAGGCAGAGGTGCGCGCCATGCCGGTGCTGAGCGACCCGGACAAGACCAAGACCTATGTCAAGGCCTGGCTGTGCCGCTATCCGCATGAGGTGTTCGCCTGCATGTTCCTGGATAACCGCCACCGCGTCATCAATAGTGAAATCCTGTTCACCGGCACCATCGACGGCGCCAGCGTGTATCCGCGCGAGGTGGTAAAACGTTGCCTGGAACTGAACGCTTCGGCCATCATCTTTGCGCACAATCACCCGTCGGGTATTGCCGAACCCAGTCAGGCCGACCGCAACATCACCGTCAAACTGACCCAGGCCCTGGGGCTGCTGGATGTGCGCGTGCTGGACCATCTGGTCGTCGGCGACCGGCTGGTAACGTCCATGGCCGAGCGCGGGCTGATGTAGGTCTGGCCGTCCAAAAAGTTTGTCATCGGCACGGGATCTGTGTATAATCCGCTTCCTTTTGCAGCATTGAGAGAACATTGCCATGTCACGAGTCTGTCAGGTAACGGGAAAGAAACCCCTGTCGGGGAACAATGTTTCCCATGCCAACAACAAGAACAAGCGGCGCTTCCTGCCCAACCTGCACCAGCGCCGGTTCTGGGTGGAGAGTGAAAACCGCTGGGTGCGGCTGCGGGTCAGCAGCAAGGGGCTGCGCATCATCGACAAGCTGGGCATCGACCGGGCATTGGCCGATGTCCGCGCCCGCGGCATAAAAGTATAGGAGACAAGCATGGCTAACAGCGCCCGTGATAAAATCCGCCTGGTTTCATCCGCCGGCACCGGACATTTCTACACCACCACCAAAAACAAACGCAACATGCCGGACAAGATGGAAATTATGAAATTCGACCCGGTGATACGCAAACACGTGATCTACAAGGAGGGGAAGATTAAGTAACCGCGCGCCTTGCCGGGTAGGTTGGCGCTGCCCTCGTATTCTGGTAACGGCTGGCTTCAGTCCGGCAAGTTGAAACCGGTCAATTAAAGGCACCTAAACCCTCATGGTCAGGGCGCCGCACACCCCGACTGTATGTAAATTTTCAGAATCTACATAGCAAACCAGTAAGACGAGCAATCACTTACGGTAACCTCTAAAAATGCCATCCGTGGCATTTTTAGATTTTCCTCTGAGAACAAGCAGCAAGAAACATTTATCTTCGGGGGCTTCCTGCCGTGTGTTAAAATAACCCTGTGCAACTCAATCGCAACATCGTCCGTAAATCAAGCCTGACCGACCACCGGGACGACAATTATATTAGTGCGTCAGCAGAAGAGCGTATCGGCATAGTCTGGCCGTTGACAAAAGAAATTGCTTCCCTCAGCCCGAAGCACGATGTGGAACGAAGATTACAGAGACATATTGCAGTCCTTATCAAGCCAGTGTGTTGATTTTATCCTGGTAGGCGCTTATGCGCTTGCTTCTCACGGTTATCCCCGAGCGACGATGGATATCGATATCTGGGTCAGGGCAGCCCCGGACAACGCAGAAAGGGTATGCCGTGCGTTATCGGAGTTTGGTGCCCCCATGGATGCAGTTTCGATCTCCGATTTTTCAGAAGAAGGTGTTATCTTCCAAATCGGCGTTGCGCCAAGACGAATAGACATCATTACCCGGATTTCGGGCGTGGATTACCTTGAAGCGTCCAAGACGGCAAACAGCGTGGAAATTGACGGTCTGACCATCAAAATACTGTCCGCCGAACACTTGATCAGGAACAAACTGGCGACGGGGCGCCCGAGGGATATCGATGATGCAGAAAATCTTCGCAGACTGCTCATCAACCCTGAGATAGAAAATCAATAAGCGTGAGATAAGGCGGCAAGCCACTCAGAGCTTGCAAGCGTTGTCATCCCTCAATGTTACGGTTAATGGGTGCCTCTAAAAATTAGAGGCACCCGTGCGACATAAGGATATGCTGCCATTTTTAAGCACGTAAGTGCTTGAAAATGAAGGAAAC
>JAPORZ010000227.1 GCA_026709915.1 Gammaproteobacteria bacterium | reverse complement strand
ATCCCGAACAAGCAAAATCTTTACAATTTTGTGGGAAAACTCACAAAACCCATCACAAAACCGTTGACAGTTCCCCCGCATGCCTCATACTTGGAGCCATTCCAATGGCTGAACGACAGCCGGTTATGAAGGAGGAGACACAATATGTCCACGGAACTCATCGCAATTATAGGCGCCAGCGTCGCAATCATCAGCGCCGGCACCGCACTCGCTGGTCTTATTCTGAGCAGTCAACGCGCCCAACGGGCAGAGATGCAAGCGCAACTCCAGGCCCAGCGTGCAGAGACACAAGCACAATTCCAGGCCCAACGGGAAGAAATGCGCGTCCAGCGCGCAGAGATGCAAGCCCAGCGTGCAGAGATGCAAGCACTATTCCAGGCTCAACGGGAAGAAATACAAGCAGAATTCAAAACCACGCGAGAAGCGATAGGCGAGTTACGTGAACGCATGGCGCGCTTGGAAGGCTTGGTGGATGGGCTGAGTGACGCCCTCTTCGGCCGCCGCGTGGCTGAGGAGCCGGCAAAATACGGCACGAACTGAGCCGAACTATAACCAGCAAAATTTGTGTTATACTGCGCGCATGGCTATGTCACAAGAATCAATCACTGTCCTGGGTGTCGGGGTCGCTCTCGCCGGGCTGATCCTGGTGCAGGGCAACCACAATACGCGGGGCTTGGCGGATGTTCTGGCTGAGATCGCGGATGTTCGGACTGAGATTGCGGATGTTCGGAATGAGCTTGTGGATGTTCGGGCCAGGATTGCCGCCGTCAGCGAGCGGCTGGCGCGCGTGGAGACCCGCCTTGCCATTCCGGCCGCCAATGACACTTCGGTAGCTGCCGCCACCCTGCCCGTTGACTAGCCGTCGCGAGCATCAGGTTCCCGTACAGGGCGGATTGCTCATACTAACTGACCAGATATTTGAAGGCTGTCAATGGCCGTACCGTTAACTCAACAACTGCGTATTTCAAAGTATATCGCCGGGAAAATGCTGCGCGGGGAGCAGCGTTTCCCTCTGGTGCTGATGCTGGAACCGCTGTTTCGCTGTAATCTGGCCTGTTCCGGTTGCGGCAAGATCGACTATCCGGAGGAGATACTGGACAAGCGCCTGAGTGTCGAGGAATGTATGCAGGCGGTCGATGAATGCGGCGCCCCGGTGGTTTCCATCGCCGGGGGGGAGCCGCTAATCCACCAGGATATGCCGGAGATAGTGCGCGGCTACATTGCCAGGAAGAAGTACGTTTACCTGTGCACCAACGCGTTGCTGCTGGAGCGGCGCATGGAAGACTACTCGCCCTCGCCTTACCTGACCTTTTCCATCCACCTGGACGGCAATCGCGATCGCCACGATGCTTCCGTGTGCCGCGCCGGGGTGTTTGACAAGTGTGTTGCGGTGATAAAAAAGGCGCGCAGCAAGGGCTTCCGGTTGACTATCAACTGCACCCTGTTTCAGGGCGAAACCGCCGACGAAGTAGGGGAGTTCATGGACATAGCCATGGCCTTGGGTGTTGAGGGTGTTACCATTTCCCCTGGTTACAGCTATGAACGGGCGCCGCGTCAGGATGTGTTCCTGAAGCGCAAGGAAAGCAAGCAGTTGTTTCGAGACATCTTCAAACTGGGGGCCGGGAAAAGGTGGCGTTTTAACCAGTCGTCCCTGTATCTGGATTTCCTGGCGGGCAACCAGCAATACCAGTGCACGCCCTGGGGCAACCCCACCCGCAACGTGTTCGGTTGGCAGAAACCCTGTTACCTGCTGGTGGGTGAGGGTTATGCTTCGACCTTCAAGGAATTGATGGAAGCAACCGAGTGGCATCGATACGGCAACGGTATCAACCCGAAATGCGCCAACTGCATGGTGCACAGCGGCTATGAAGCCTCCGCGGTGCAAGATGCGACCAAACATCCGTGGAAAGCCTTGAAAGCAGCCTTGCTGGGGCCACGCACCAGCGGTGATATGACTCCGGAACTGCCGGTGCTGTATGAGGAGCATGCCACACTCTCCAAACCCAGACTGGTTGCCGAAATGAAGCCGGCGCCGGTTGTCTTCCATACCGATAAACAGGATAAACAAGTCGCTTGACAGACTCATTGTGGCTGGTATTACCGGGAGTCTTCCTCTGGGCCGGTATCCTTGCGCTCCCCTGGCAACCCTGGCGCAACCGGGAAACGCTGGAAGCAGGCGACGCAAGAGACGCCGACCTCTCTGACGTCACGGTGTTGATTCCGGCGCGCAACGAAGCCGCCGTCATTGCTGAGACCCTGCGCGCCGTGGCCGCCCAAGGACATGGTCAGGGAATTGGCCAGGGCAATAGCATGGGACATGGCCAGGGAATTGCCCGGGGAAATAGCCGGGGAATTGGCGCAGGTCGAGATCTCAATATCGTGCTGGTCAACGACCGATCCACCGATGCCACCGTGGCCGAGGTCACCCGTTTGGGCCTGGGCCACCTGAACATCGTCAACGGTCGTTCTTTACCAGCCGGTTGGAGTGGTAAATTATGGGCATTGCATCAGGGGTTGCCATTTGTAAAGACCGAATTAATGCTGTTGCTGGACGCCGATATTCGCCTGCAACCGGGAACCCTGTGCGCGCTCAAGGCGAAAATACAGGAACATGACCGGCACTTCGTCTCAATACTTGCGTCCCTGCGCATGGAGTCGTTCTGGGAGAAGTTGCTGATGCCGGCCTTCGTTTACTTTTTCAAATTGCTTTATCCGTTCCACCTGTCCAACGCTGGCTCGAAGTGGGTCGCGGCGGCGGCTGGCGGTTGTGTGTTGCTGCGCACCTCGGCGCTGGCGCGTGCCGGTGGCTTTGAGGCGATAAAAGGTAAGTTGATCGATGATTGCGCGCTGGCGCGCAGCTTCCGGGACGCCGGGCTGCACACCTGGATGGGTTTGTCACACTCGGTACGCAGCGGGCGCAGTTATGACGGACTGGCAGATATCCGCGCCATGATCGCCCGCACTGCCTATACCCAACTGCGCCATTCGCTGCTGTTGCTGGCCCTGTGCACGGCGTTGCTGACAAGCGCATTCCTGTTGCCTGTAGCCGGTTTTTTGTTCGGCGCCGACCCCGTTACCCGTCTGCTGGGGTTGGCCGGCCTGGTCTGCATGGCGCTGAGCTACCTGCCCACGTTGCGCTACTACGGCATGAACCCGGCCTGGTGTGCGGCGTTTCCGCTGGCCGGGGCATTGTACCTGCTGATGACCTGGGATTCCGCCCGGCGGCATTGGACCGGCGCCGGCGCGCACTGGAAGCAGCGCAGCTACGCCGGGTCGTCAGGGGGCGCGTAATGATGAGTTTTGCTGGCGACCGAATTCCTGCGTTCGCCCGAATGGCGCACGGGAACTGCCGCAACCTGTTGCTTTGTGCCCTGCTTGTGCTGCTACTGCCGCGCAGCGCCGGGGCGGCAGGGATGGATGAGCCGGCGCAAGCCATAGCGCAATTTCACGGCAAACTGTTGCAGGTAATGCAACAGGCACAAGACCTGGGTTACCAGGGGCGCTACCGGGAGTTGGAACCTTATATCAACGAGGGCTTCGATATTCCGTTCATCGCGGGAGTCATCCTGGGCCGTTATCGGGACCAACTCAGTGACACCCAGCGGGCAGAATTTAACGACCTGTTCAGCCGCTCCAGCACCGCCACCTATGCGTCCCGCTTCAACGGCTACGATGGCGAGGCGTTCCGGGAAATATCAAGAGAACTGTTAAGGCGAGGGCGAGTCCTGATCCGGACCGAACTGCGCCGTCCGCATGATGAGCCGGTGGCGCTGGATTACCTGCTACACGAAAAACAGGGAAAGTGGTATATAATCAGCGTCAGCGCCAACGGCGTAAACGACCTGTCGCTGAAACGGGCCGAATATGCTACCGTGATTAAGGAAAAAGGTTACAATGGCCTTGTTACGGAAATATTGTCCAAAATTGCAGAAATGGAAAATAAGAGTGCACCCGCGGAAGGGAAATAACGCGCCCGGAACGCGCCGAACGACCCGATGAGGAACAGTTGTGATGAACAATAGCTACAAACAGAACAATCCGGTTTCTTTGTCAGCGCTGCTGCTGGTGGTGGCGCTGCTCACAGGTTGTGCCACCACCGAGACCATTGACGGGGAGGTCAACCCGGACCCCTATGAGGAGACCAACCGCTCTTTCTACAGATTCAATGACGCGCTGGACCGGCATGTCATGACGCCTATCGCGAAGAACTACGTGAAAGCGGTGCCGGAACCGGCGCGCGACGGCATCACTAATTTTTTCGACAATCTGGAATACCTGAACGTTATCCTGCATTCGTTCCTGCAGGGCAAACTCCTCCAAGGCATCTCTGACGTGACCCGTTTTGTGGTCAACTCCAGCGTCGGCATCGGTGGATTGTTCGATGTTGCTACGCCCATGGGGCTGGACAAACACGACGAGGATTTCGGACAGACTCTGGCGGCCTGGGGAGCCGAACCGGGCGCCTACCTGTACCTGCCGTTTCTCGGTCCGTACACGGCGCGCAACTCGCCGGATGTCGCGGGCAGCTATTTTTCCAACCCGCTCACCTATATTTCAACGATTTACCTGTTTCCGGTCACCTTCCTGAATCTGGTCAATGACAGGGCCAACCTGCTGGAAGCCTCGGAATTTGTCGAAGAAGCCTCCATCGACCCATACTCGTTTACGCGCGAGGCGTATTTGCAACGGCGCAAGTACCTCATCCACGACGGCAACCCGCCCGCTGATGAGTATGACGAAATGTTTGAGCTGGATTTTGAGGAAGAGTCCGAGCCGAAGTTGGTGATAGAGTAAAGGCGACTGCTTATGGCCACCTCTAAAAATTAGAGGTGGCCTTATCAGGCAGATGGGTGCCAGCCGGCATCCGCCCACAACTCGCCGGACACGATGGAGTTGGAAATCATGAAGCAGATCGCATCTGCGATCTCGTCCGGGCGGATCAAGCGGCTGATCTGGGTATCCGGCAGGATGTGGCTCTCGATATAATCATCACCCAGCGCCCGCACCATGGGAGTATCGGTAAAACCGGGGTGGATCACGCCGCAACGCACACCGTAATAGATCGCCTCTTTCATCAGCGTCGCGGCCGCGCCTTCCAGACCCGCCTTGGTGGACGCATAGGACACCTGGCCCTTCACCCCCTGGGATGACACAGAACCGATGAACACCACGGTGCCTTGCAAGTCTTCCTCAGGGTGCCATTTTTTCAGACCGCGCAAATAACGGTCTTCGGCAATACGCGCAATCATCTCCATAGCCCAGTACACCGGGGCCACCAGATTGATATCGACCACCCGCCTGAATTTCTCCTGCGGGTAGATGTCAGCCTTCCCGGTTTCCTTGTTGATCTTGACGGCCAGCGCGTCCAACGTGATGCCGGCGGCAGGCACGCAAATGTTGATCGTGCCGTAGCTCCGGCACATCTCGTCAAAGACCCGGTTGCGAAATTCATCGTCGGTTACGTCGCCGTGAAAGGGAACCGCGATGTCCCGGTTGATTTCATTATTGATCTGGGCGACGGCGATGTCAGTCTGCTCTGACTGATCAACCATGGCAATTTTTTTGATGCCCCTGCGGGCCAGTTCCAGCGACACAGCGCGCCCGATACCACTGGCGCCACCGGTAACAACGGCGACTTTATCTTGAATTTGCATCGTACTCCACCGGGTTAGTTCAGATGGGGTAATTATACTATTTTTTTGTGCAATGCAAAATTTATTTCAAGACGCCTCTGAAAATATCCTCCGTTCGTCATTCCGGGTCAAGCCCGGAATGACGAATGGGGGCAGGAACGGTAGCTAGTACTCTTTCCATTTAATTCTGACCGGTTCAGAGCTAACCAGCGCTGCCAAGACAAGGCGCAGCCCGCAGGTAATGGCGCGCCCTTGACAAGGGCTGTAACGCCGTATTGGCGGCGCTGGTTAGCTCCCTGCGGGCGGGCCGGGAAGCGGTCGCTCACGGCGTTACGCCGCTTGGCAAGGGCGCGCCATTACCTGCGCGGCGTGCCTTGCGTTCAACCGCTTCCCGACCCGCTGAACCGGTCAGAATTAAATGGAAAGAGTACTAGTGTTTACTTTTATACTCCCGGCGGCGGGCGTGCAGGACTCGCTCGGTGTAA
>JAPORZ010000126.1 GCA_026709915.1 Gammaproteobacteria bacterium | reverse complement strand
CGGCGGCCTTCGGCAAGCTGAGGCGGAGTATCACATAGGCCGCTATGGCAGACAGCAGTGACCCTACCATCACGCCCAGGCGGTCGCCGCTGAAGTAATCGCCGCTGCCGTGTTCAAAGGCCAGGCCGGCGATGAACAGGCTCATGGTGAAACCGATGCCGCAGGCACAGGCGGCGCCGAGCAGCTGACCCCAATTCACGCCCTTAGGCAGGCGCGCCATGCCCAAGGCGACAGCCAGACCTGTGAACAGCAGGATGCCCACGGGTTTGCCCACCGCCAAACCGGATATCACACCTAAGGTTACGGGGTGTGTGAAGTCGCTTAACGCCATGTCTGCCAACGGCAGGCCGGCGTTAACGAAGGCGAATACAGGCAGGATTATATATGCGACCGGGCCGTGCAGGTTATGTTCCAGCGCCCGCAGGGGCGAGTTTCCCTGCTCATCACGTATCGGTATGCACAAGGCGATGAGCACGCCCGCCAATGTTGCATGGACGCCTGATTTGAGCACCGCCACCCATAGCGCGACGCCGAGCAGGATATAAGTTGAAGTACGCGTGATGCCCATGCGGTTCATGGCAATCGCAATGACGAGGAACACCGCGCCAATGCCGAGCATGGTTGGGGACAGGTCTGCCGAGTAGAACAGTGCAATGATGGTGATGGCCGCAAGGTCATCCAGGATCGCCAGGGTCAGCAGGAACACCTTGAGTGAAGTGGGCACGCGGGCGCCGAACGAGCCCAGCAGCGCCAGCGCAAAAGCAATATCGGTTGCCACCGGGATCGCCCAGCCATCGAGCGCTATGGCATCCCCCCAGTTGAGCCAGATATAGATCGCTGCGGGGACCAGCATACCGCCCAGCGCGCCCATACCGGGCAAGGCAACCTGTTCGAAAGACGACAACTCACCTTCCATGATCTCGCGTTTTATTTCCAACCCTATCAGGAAAAAGAACACGGCCATCAGGCCATCATTGACCCAGAGCAGCAACGGCTTGTCGATGGACAGGGCGCCGATCTGCACTGCCACCGTCATGTCCACCAGCGCATTGTAAAGGCTGGCCAGCGGCGAGTTGGCCACGAGCATCGCGGCGATAACGGACACCAGCAGCAGCGCGCCGCCGGCCGTTTCCAGGCGCAGGAACTCGCGCAGGGCCTCTGCTATGGGTAATGTCTTGTCCTTTTTTTCCATTGCGGAAGGAGCCGGGAAAGAGCGCCAGATCGATGGCCGCTGCAGGCGTCGCTCAGCGAGCGCAGGCGCCGGATGCAGGCATCTTATCTTTCCAGGTATTGGAGCTTGTCCTTGACCTCTTTCCAGTCATCCGCGTCAGCCGGCGCATCTTTCATCGAGTTGATAACCGGCCACTCCCTGGAAAGCTCGGCGTTCAGTTCGATGAAATGCTGCATACCCTCTTCTACATCCTCCTCAGACATAATCGCCTCGACCGGGCACTCCGGCTCACACAAGGTGCAGTCGATACACTCATCCGGGTCGATGACCAGCATATTCGGGCCTTCGTGGAAACAATCGACCGGGCACACTTCGACGCAATCAGTATATTTGCACTTGATGCAGTTTTCTGTGACGACAAAAGGCATGACAACATCCTACTATTGGTTGAGAGGGTAGGAATTATACCAGTTCACGCAGCTGATACAACAATTCCAGCGCTTGTTTCGGCGTGAGGCCGTCCGGGTCGGTCTCCCGCAGCAACTCGCGCACTTCATCGGGTTGCTGGAACAGCTCTTGTTGCGGCGCGTCCGGCGCCAGGTCCACACTGTTTTTTTCCATGATTTCAAGTTGATGCCGGGCCTGGTTGATGACTGTGCGCGGGATGCCGGCCAGTTGCGCCACCTGGATGCCATAACTTCTGTTGGTGGCGCCCGGTTTGACGGCGTACAGGAAGATAATCTCGTTATTATGCTTGATTGCGTCCAGGTGCGCGTTGTGCACGGTATGCATGAGCTCCGGCAGGACGGTCAACTCGAAGTAATGCGTGGCAAACAGGGTAAACGCGCGTACCTTGTTGGCCAGGTGAGCGGCACAGGCCCAGGCCAGCGCCAGACCGTCATAGGTGCTGGTGCCGCGCCCGATCTCGTCGATTAACACCAGGCTGCGGTCGCTGGCGTTGTTGAGGATGATTGCGGCCTCTACCATTTCTGCCATGAAGGTGGACTTGCCGGAAGAAATATCATCGACGGCGCCGATGCGGGTGAAGATGCGGTCGATCGGCCCGAGCACGGCGCGCGCGGCCGGCACGAAACTGCCGATATGCGCCAACAGCGCGATGAGCGCAGTCTGGCGCATGTAGGTGGATTTGCCGCCCATGTTCGGCCCGGTAATGAGCAGCATCCTGACCGAGTCATCCAGGTGTATGTCATTGGCAATAAAAGGCGTGTCCTGCAACCGTTCGATCACCGCATGGCGTCCGGCGCAGATCTGCATGCCGGGCGTGTCGGTGAATTCCGGCCGGCAGTAGTCCAGCGCGTCGGCGCGTTCGGCAAAACAGGCCAGCACGTCAACTTCACACAGCGCCGCAGCCGTTGTTTGCAACGGCGCCAGCTCGGCGCAGATACGCTCTAAGATAAGTTCATACAGGACTTTTTCCCGGGCCAGCGCCCGTTCCCTGGCGCTCAGCACCTTGTCTTCAAAGTCCTTGAGTTCGGCGCTGATGAAGCGTTCCGCGGATTTCAGGGTCTGCCGGCGGTGATAGCGCTCTGGCACCGCTTCGCTGTGTGCGCGCGAGACTTCAATATAATAGCCGTGCACCCGGTTAAAGCCGACCTTCAGGGTGGGGATGCCGGTCTGTTCACGTTCACGCATTTCCAGTTCATCCAGGAATGAGCCTGCATCCCGGTCCAGTTGCCGCAACTGGTCCAGTTCGTTATCAAAACCGTCGGCGATCACCCCCCCTTCCCGGATGGTAGCTGCCGGCGCCTCCGGTAAGGCCACGCCCAGATACTGCTGCAATGCCGGAAACTCCAGGATCATCTCATTGAGTTCACTCACACGCGGACTGTGGACTGCTGCCAGTGTCGTTTTCAATTCCGGCAGTTGCAGCAACGCTTTGTGCAGTTGTGACAGGTCCCGGGGACGCGCGGTTTTTAGCGCCACGCGCGCTAAGATGCGCTCTAAGTCGTTGATCTGTTTCAACGCTTCATGCACTGTGCGCCAGGTTTTGTCAGCGGACAGTTGGCTCACCGCGTCGTGGCGCAGGCACAAGGTCTGCTGATCGCGCAGCGGCCGGTTCAGCCAGCGTTTCAGCAAGCGGCTGCCCATGGTCGTGGCGGCGGTATCCAGCACGGCCAGCAGGCTGTTTGCCTTGCGCCCCTTCAGATCCTGTTCAAGTTCCAGGTTGCGGCGGGTGACGGCATCGAGAATCACGCTGTCCGAGCGCTGTTCGACCTTGATCGATTGCAAGTGCAGCAATGCCGCGCCTTGGGTTTCATCCACATATTGCAGCAATGCGCCGGCGGCGGCAGTGGCCGCGGCCAGCTCCGTGAGCCCCAGACCGTCCAGCTCCTTTACCTGATATTGACCCCTGATAGCGTCCTCGGCTCTGGCCGCCTCGAACTGCCAGGCCGCGCGCACGGCAATATTTTTACAGGCAATGTTCAGGGTCTGTTCCAGGCTGCTGCCTTCACACAGCAACAACTCCGCGGGCTGCAGGCGCGCCAGCTCATCCAGCAACGAGTCACGGTCTTGCAGCTGGCTGAGCGCGAAGCGCCCGTCTGCCAGATTCAGGGCTGCGACCCCATACTCAGCGCCCAGGTCGTGGACGCAAACCAGCAAACTGTCGGCCTTCTCTTCGAGCAAGGCCTCGTCGGTGACGGTGCCGGGCGTAACGACCCGCGTAACCTTTCTCTCCACCGGCCCCTTGGCCAGCGCCGGATCGCCGACCTGTTCACAGATGACAACGGATTCACCCATCCGGATTAACCTTGCCAGGTAGGAATCAACCGCGTGGTAGGGCACCCCCGCCATGGGAATGACCTGATTGCCGGATTTGCCGCGCGAGGTCAAGGTCAGGTCAAGCAGGCGCGCCGCCTTGCGCGCATCCTCAAAGAACAACTCGTAGAAGTCCCCCATACGAAACAGCAGCAGAATATCCGGATACTCGGCCTTCAGGCCCAAGTATTGCTGCATGACCGGAGTATGTGTGGATTGATCCGGGTGCATCAGTCTATTTTGCTTACAAAGGGCGTGGACTTCAAGGCTTGAAATTTATTTTGCGCGCCCCCAAATTGTGCAGTTGCGCATTTTGACTAATGACGGGGATACCATGACTGCGGATACACAAAAAGAAGCGCTGGGTTTTCAGACAGAAGTCCAGCAATTGCTGGATCTGATGATCCATTCCTTGTACAGCAACCAGGAAATTTTCCTGCGTGAACTGATCTCCAATGCTTCCGACGCTGCTGACCGGCTGCGGTTTGAGGGCTTGCAGGACGACAGCCTGTTCGAGGACGATGCGGAACTGCAGATCCGGGTGGAGTACAACAAGCGGCAGAAGACCGTTACCGTCATCGACAACGGCATCGGCATGTCCAGGCAGGAAGTGATTGACAACCTGGGTACCATCGCCAAATCCGGCACCAAACAGTTCTTTGCCTCGCTCACCGGCGATCAGAGCAAGGATTCACAACTGATCGGCCAGTTCGGCGTCGGGTTTTATTCCTCGTTCATCGTCGCCGAAAAGGTGGAAGTGGTCACGCGCCGCGCCGGCCTGCCGCGCGCGCAAGGCGTGCGCTGGGTGTCCGACGGCAAGAGCGAGTACAGCGTGGAAACTGTGGACCGGCCCAAGCGCGGCACCAAGGTCGTCCTGTACCTGCGCAAGGAGGCCAAGGAGTTCCTGGACGGTTACCGTTTGCGCGCGATTATCAACAAGTATTCGGATCATATCTCCCTGCCCATCATCATGCCGAAGGAGGGCAAGGATGAGCAAGGGGAGGACACCGTCAACACGGCCACGGCGCTGTGGACGCGCAATAGAAAAGACCTCAAGCAGGAAGACTATAACGAGTTCTACAAGGCCATCGCGCACGATTTCGAAGACCCGCTGTGCCATCTCCACAACAAGGTGGAGGGCAGGCTGGAGTACACCAGCCTGCTGTTCATCCCCGCGCGCGCGCCGTTCGACCTGTGGGACCGGGAGCAGCGCCATGGCGTAAAACTATACGTGAAGCGGGTGTTCATCATGGACGACGCCAAACAGTTATTGCCGTCCTACCTGCGCTTCGTCAAAGGCGTGGTGGATTCCGCTGACCTGCCGCTGAATATCTCCAGGGAAATACTGCAACACAACAAGGTCATTGAAACCATCCGCGCGGCCAGCACTAAAAAGATATTGGCCTTGCTGAACAAAATCGCGCAGAAGGAAGCGGACAAGTACCAGCAATTCTGGCAGACCTTTGGCCGGGTGCTCAAGGAAGGCGTTATCGAGGCCCCGGACAAGCGCGAGGACCTGGGAAAGCTGTTTCGCTTCAAGTCCACCCATGAGGAAACTGAAGACGAAACCGTGGCGCTGGATGAGTATCTGGCGCGGATGAAAGAGGGGCAGAAGGCCATCTACTACGTGACTGCGGAAAATTACGCCACGGCAAAAAACAGTCCGCACCTGGAAATATTCCGCAAACAAGGCATAGAAGTGCTGCTGCTGACCGACCCGGTGGACGAGTGGCTGGTGACCCACCTGACCGAATACCAGGACCAGCCCTTGACCTCGGTGAGCAAGGGTGAATTGGACCTGGGTGACCTGGGTGATCCGGCTGAGGAGAAGGGCGCGCCTGAAGCTGAAGAGGCTGATAATGAGAAGCTGGATGAACTGACCCAACGCATAGCAAAAATACTCGATGAACAGGTGCAGGAAGTGCGCGTCACCCGGCGCCTGACCGAGTCCCCGGCCTGCCTGGTCGCCGACGAACACGGCATGGGCCGCCACCTGGAGCAGATTCTCAAGGCCTCAGGCCAACAAATCACCGCGGCCAAGCCCATTCTGGAAATCAACCCGACCCATCCCCTGGTCGGCAAGTTGCAGCACGAAGCAGACGACCACCGCTTCGACGACTGGGCCAACATCCTGTTCGAGCAAGCCCTGCTCAGCGAAGGCGGCCAACTG
>JAPORZ010000192.1 GCA_026709915.1 Gammaproteobacteria bacterium | reverse complement strand
TTATGGTCACCTCTATTAATTAGAGGTGACCGTGCAGCACAGGGATGTGCTGCCATTTTTAAGCACGTAAGTGCTTGAAAATGAAGGAAATGAAAAATCACACTTTTTCATTTCCGTCTCTGCTTATGTGCCACGGAGGGCATTTTTAGAGGTCCCCATAACTCTCAAGAGATTCAAACACGGTTTCTCTTGATACGATTTCGGTTTGTTGGCCCGCGCGGACAGCTTCCGCAAGCGCCAAATCCTCCAACACTTCTGCAAGCGTCTCGTGCAGTAATGCGCGTTGCTCACGGAACGCTTCGGTCAACGCCTCCTTGAAAAGCCGTTTTAACGTAGTTTCACTCAATTCAATCTGTGACATGACAATTCACCTTGCATCGGCCTGCACATTCTACTCCTCTTTCTCAACCGGCATCAAGTCCTGTCTGTTGATGCCCAGCGCCAGGGTGACCGGGCTGGCAACGTAAATGGAGGAATAGGTGCCGATGATAACCCCGAAAATCAGTGCGGTTGAGAACGGGCGGATAAGTTCGCCTCCTAAGAAGAACAGGGCGGTCAACACCAGCAAGGTGGTCAGGGAGGTGATCAAGGTGCGGGTCAGGGTCTGGTTCAACGACGTATTGACGACCTCTACCGGCGTGCCCTTACGCATCCGGTGAAAATTTTCCCTGATACGATCAAAAACCACGATGGTATCGTTGAGCGAATAACCGATGACTGCCAGCAGCGCCGCCAGCACGGTGAGGTCGAAGTCCAGTTGCAGGACGGAAAAGAAACCGATGGTGATGATAATGTCATGCGCCAGCGCCGCGATAGCGCCCACGGAGAACCGGCGCTGGAAGCGGAATGCGACATAAATAAAGATCATAATCAACGCGTAGATCAACGCCAGACCGCCGTCTTCCTGCAAGTCTTCACCGACCTGGGGCCCGACAAACTCCACGCGCCGGATCTCCACGGTCTGGCCGGACTGTTTCAGGATGTCTATGAGCTCGCCGCTGAGGTCGGCGCTGTTCTTGCCTTCGACCTGGGCAACCCGGATCAGTACGTCCCGGGCCGAACCAAAATACTGGACTGCCGCATCACCGAACTCGGTGGCAGACAGCAGTTCCCGCACCTGTTCCAGTTCTACGGTTTGTTGATAACCGACTTCCACCAGGGTGCCGCCGGTAAAATCGATGCCGAGATTCAGTTGTTGTGTGACCAGGGAGAACAGGGAAATGCCGAGCAGCAGGCCAGAGAAGACGGCGGCCTGCTTGCGCTTGCCCATAAAATTAAAATTGAACCTTTGCCTCGTGGTTGCCATGGGCTAAATCACCAGCTTGCGCAGTTTGCGGCCACCGTAGATCAGGTTGACGATACTGCGGGTCACCATGATCGCGGTGAACATGGAGCAGACTATTCCCAAGGACAGGGTCACTGCAAACCCCTTGATTGGCCCGGTGCCGAAACTGAACAGCACAATCGCGGCAAACAAGGTGGTGATGTTGGCATCGGCAATGGTGGTAAACGCTTTTTCATAGCCGGCGTGGATGCTGGCCTGGGGAGAATTACCGTTATTTAATTCCTCGCGAATACGCTGAAAAATGAGCACGTTGGCGTCCACTGCCATCCCCACGGTGAGCACAATGCCGGCGATACCCGGCAGGGTCAAGGTGGCCTGCAGCATGGACAGCAGGGCAATGATCAACACCAGATTCAAGGCCAGGGCCACATCGGCGGCCAGACCGAAAGCCTTGTACCAGACAGCCATGAAGATAAGCACCAGGATGAACCCGATCTTGACTGACGTAAAACCCCTGTCGATATTGTCCTGGCCCAGACTGGGACCTACCGTGCGTTCCTCGATGATCTCAATAGGGGCGGCCAGCGCGCCGGCCCGCAGCAGCAGGGCCAGATTGCGGGCCTCCTCGGTGGAGTCCAGCCCGGTGATCTGGAAGCGCTTGCCCAGTTGCTCGCGGATGGTGGCGACGTTGATCACTTCCTCTATGGTTTCCCGCCGTTTTTTTATTTCACCGTCCACTTCGACGGTTTCCGCCTTGTTTTCGATGAATACCACCGCCATGTTCCGCCCCACTTCCTCCGCGGTGGCATCGCTGAAGCGTTTGGCGCCCTTGCCGTCCAGGGTGATGGAAACGTTGGGGCTACCGGAGGCGCCGTCGAAACCTGATGCAGCATCAATGATGTAGTCGCCGGTGAGCATGACCTGCTTCTTCAGCAGCACCGGGTTGCCACCCCGGTCGTAATACAGTCGGGACCCCGCCGGCGCGCGTCCGTCCAGGGCATCCTGCGCGGAGTTGTCCTCATCGGTCATGCGAAATTCCAGAGTGGCGGTGGCGCCAAGGATGGTTTTGGCCCGGGCGGTGTCCTGCACGCCAGGCAACTGCACGACCACCCGTTCCAGCCCCTGTTGCTGGATAATCGGCTCGGCCACGCCCAGTTCGTTCACCCGCTTGCGCAAGGTGGTGATGTTCTGTTGCAGAGCGAGCCGGCGGGTTTCCTTCACGGCCGCCTCGCTAAGCCGCGCGATCAGGGGAAATTCGTCACTTTCCGCCGCGGGTTGTTCAAGCTCCAGATCGGTAAAGCGGTCCTCTATCACGGCTATACCCAAGCGGCGTTGTTCGGCATCCCGGAACCGGATCAACAGACCCTCAGCGCGGCGCCGGTTGATGGTTTTGTAACGGATGCGCTCATCCCGCAACTGCGTCCTGATATCCGAGACGTAACGTTCTTCCGCCTTGGCGACTGCCGCTTCCATATCGACTTCCATCAGGAAATGCACGCCGCCGCGCAAGTCCAGGCCCAGGAACATAGGCTCGGCGCCGAACGCGCGCAACCACTCTGGCGTTGCCGGCGCCAGATTCAAAGCTACGGTATAGGAACGTCCCAGCGCCTCCTTTACTACATCCTGCGCCTTGAGTTGGGTTTCTTCATCCTGGAACCTGACCACCAGGTTGCCTTCTGCCACGGTAATATCGCCGTAGCCGACGCCGGCCGTATCCAGCGCATCCTCCACCGCATAGCGGGTGATTTCACTGACCTCGGCGCCACGCGCAGCAGATACCTGCAAGGCCGGGTCCTTGCCGTAGATATTGGGTAACGCATACAGGCAGCCGACCGCAACGATGATCAGGATCAGCAGGTATTTCCAGAGCGGATAGCGGTTCATATTAAAGTGTCTTCAATGTCCCTTTGGGCAGAACTGCGGAAACAGCCTGCTTCTGCACCTTGATCTCCGTGCCCTGGGCAATTTCCAGGACGATAAAATTGTCCCCTACCTGGTTGATCTTCCCCAGCACCCCGCCGTTGGTGGCTACTTCGTCCCCTTTGGCCAGATTGCCGACCAGTTGCCGGTGTTCCTTCGCCTGCTTCATCTGCGGGCGAATCAGGAAGAAATAGAATATGACAAAGAACAGGACCATCATCACCAGGAACGAACCGCCCCCTCCCGCCCCGGCTCCCTGTGCCCACGCGTCGTTTATAAAGAAATCGATCATTGTTCCGTTAGTACCAGATGCTGAAATGAAAGACGCATTATACCACAGGGCGCCTCTAAAGGTAACCTCTAAAAATGCCCTCCATGGCATTTTTAGCGACGGAAATGAAAAAGTGTGATTTTTCATTTCCTTCATTTTCAATCACTTACGTGATTAAAAATGGCAACATATCCATAATGCTGCACGGCCACCTCTAATTTTTAGAGGTGGCCTAAAAATTAGAGGCGTTCACCGAATTTACCCCTCCCGGTCCAGGTTCAGCGCCACGGAGTTGATGCAGTAGCGCAAGCCAGTCGGTTGCGGGCCATCGGCAAATACATGGCCCAGATGGGCGTCGCAAGCGCTGCACAGCACTTCCGTGCGTGACTGGAACAGGCCTTGGTCGAGCTCAGTTCTGATTGCCGCGGCGCCTGCCGGTTCGAAGAAGCTGGGCCAGCCGGTGCCGGAATCGAACTTTGCCGCGGAGTTGAATAAAGGCTGGCCGCAACAGGCGCAACGATACGTGCCGGCATCCTTACAGTTGTTATACCTGCCGGAAAAGGGACGCTCCGTCCCCTTGCGCCGGCACACATCGAACTGCTCCGGCGTCAGTTCCTGCAGCCATTCCTGCTCGGTTTTTGCAATTTTGACTGTCTCGGACATAGTTTATACCCCTGCGCAAGCAAACAGGATAACGGCGTCATGTTACCGGATTTCGGCCTGTGTCGCATCCGCCATCGTATCCACCGCCATCGTATCCGTGAAGCTCAAGTGTTTGAGCAGGGCGTAATAATTGCGGATATTTTCCACAAACCGCACCGGTTCATCGCCCCTGGCAAAGCCGAAGCGCGTCTGTGAATACCACTCACGCTGCCTCAACAGGGGCAGGCTCTGTTTCACATCGACCCAGGAATCGGGGTTGCCCCCGTTCTGTTCCGTAATTGTTCTGGCATCTTCGAGGTGGCCGAAGCCGACATTGTAGGAGGCCAAAGCGAGCCAGATGCGTTCCGGTTGCGGTATGCGCGCCGGCATTTTATCCATCAGAGTAGTTAAATATCTGGCGCCACCGTGGATACTCAGCACCGGGTCGAGACGGTCGCTGATACCAACCTGTTGCGCCGTTTGCAGCGTCAACATCATCAGACCGCGCACGCCGGTGGGTGAACGCGCGTTTTTTTCCCAATGGGATTCCTGATAGCTGATGGCAGCCAACAACCGCCAGTC
The DNA here is from genome assembly GCA_026709915.1 of Gammaproteobacteria bacterium. GTDB lineage: Bacteria > Pseudomonadota > Gammaproteobacteria > Eutrophobiales > Eutrophobiaceae > JAAXHV01. Next base: position 1,443 of record JAPORZ010000192.1, on the reverse strand, counting down.
AAAGCCAAGCTCGTTCCCTGCGCTTATAAAATAAGGCTTCAGCTCCGGCAATACCTCGTTGTAGCGATCGATGAAACTGCGTGTCTCGACGTAATCCAGCGAGTCCGCAAATTCATGGTCCTGTTCCAGCAGCACAGCCAGCTGGCCGTTGTCCCTGAGCTGTTGATGGAACTGTCGGATTGCCATCATGAGCGAATCGTCGCCCGGCGCGCGTCTGACCGCCCAGCCCAGCGGCTCCGGGGCGCTCAGATCAAAGGCCACCCGCAGCTCCGGCAGGGAGATGCGCGCCCGGGCTACTTCGTGGGAGCCGGCCACCGCGTAGAGGATTTGACCATGCTCTACCATTTCCAGCAGGTCGAAGCTGTCCTTGTCCTCATGCACTACCAGTTCCAGGTCCGATGAATGAAAGCGCAGGCGTTCCAGATCTCCCGGCAGCAGGGCATCGCCGACGAGGTGCAGCTTGTGCGGGGCGACATCATCCAGCCTGGAGGGGCGTATGTAGCCGTAGCGGTACACGACCTGCCAGGTTACCCACTGGAAACCTGGTCCATAAGCCAGCGAATCGCCTGGCGCCAAGGTTCTGTGCAGCCCGGCCGCGGCGAGGTCGGCCTGCCCGGAGAGCAGCAGTTCAGTGACCTGCTTCCTGTCGTCGGCCAGATTGAGCTCGAGGTCAACTTGCAGCCACTCAGCGAACAGACTTGCCAGTTGATATTCCAGGCCGCGTTGTACGCCGGCGCCATTACGCTCATAAGTCGTCGGACTTGTCACAGTGGCAACATGCAGGGCGCCGCGTGCACGGATCAATTCCAGTTGGGATTTTTCCTCGGCACAGCCCGACAGTAACAGGCAGGCGCACAACCCCAGCAGCAACGGGAAGATTTTCACGGCAATATGACCTGGCAAAAGTACTGCATAACGGGGTCGATGATAAACTTAATTCATGCTCAAGTCAGCCCACTACCTGTTGCTGTTGCTCAGCGTCCACTTGTCCCAGTCTGTGGCGCAAGACTCTGTGACCGCGCCGCCCTCGTGCCGGTGACAAAGAAAGTAGGGCAGTGGTACTTCGACCTCTACAATCTGGCGCCGCCCAACACAACGGTGGAACCCCTGATCGCGGCAGACGACCTGTATGCAAGAGCGTTGAAGATACTACCGCAAGACAGCCCGCCCCAGGCGCGGGCATACATATTCAAACACAAAGACCAACCCGGCTGGTTTCATTTTTGAAGTGGGAGACACGCTATCTGAAATTACCCTCATTCGGCCAATCGTGTGTTTCGAGGTTATTCAAACACCCGCGGCACAAACCCCTCGTCATTAACAATACTGGCGCTGTCCCCGGTGGCGCGGATGACGAACAGGCCATGGCGCGTTGCGCGTGTCGTCGTTTCGTCGCTCGCCTTGAGGTAGGCCACGGCTCCGTAGATTGTCTTCCCCTTGTGT
>JAPORZ010000210.1 GCA_026709915.1 Gammaproteobacteria bacterium | reverse complement strand
ACTGACGTGCTTAAAAATGGCAGCACATCCCTGTGCTGCACGGTCACCTCTAATTGATAGAGGTGACCCTATGGCATTTGCAGAGGGCTACGTAACGGGAGTAACGTTGCACATCAACCCTTTCAGGTTGGTGGCGCCCATGCCCGGATCCAGCAGACCGGCATCGTCGGTGAGCACATTGATGTTGGCGCTCAGCTGTGCCTCGCTGTCCGTCCGGTCCTGCTCCGGGAACCACCAGCCGAACTCTGCGCTGACCACGCGCGGATCGATGCCCTCCGTGAGTTTGGCCCGGAACCGTACCTTACCCCGGGGAGACTCGATGGCGACCCAGTCTCCCGCAGCAATGCCACGCGCCCTGGCGGTCTCGGGATGTATCTCTACCAGCGGGTCCGGGTGCGATTTTCTCAGGTAGTCAGATTGCCTGTGCTCTGAACCAAAGTAATTGAAGATGCGTGCGCCGGTAATCAGCACCAGCGGATATTTCTCAATAAATTCCGGCTCCCGCGCAGGACTTTCAGGCGGCTCGATATAACCGGGGAGCGGGTCGTAGCCCCACTCCCCGTATTGTTCCAGATAAAAGTCGAGTTTACCCGATTTTGACTTGAAGCCCCCCCGCTCATACTTGCGGAATTCCGGTTCTGTTTGCAGGTAGGGCAGCTCCCGGAATTGCTCCCAGTCAAGTCCGACCGGCTCCAGGATATGGTCGAGAGAAGCGTAGTAGTCGTTCCAGAAGTACTCGTCAAAACCGAGTTTGCGGCCCAGTTCATTGAGGATGACATGGTCGCAGCGGGCTTCCCCTTCCGGTTCCACTACCTTGTTACGTGGGAACACATAGCCGTGGACCTTCCAGTAATCTGCGATGTTATCATGTTCAAGCCAGGTTGCCGCCGGCAACACCAGGTCGGCGAGTTCTGTCGTTGGGGTGGGAAAAACATCGCAGGCGGCAAAGAATTCGAGTTTGTTCTTCAAAATGTCATACACGCGCCGGGAATTTTCCCGGGCGTTGAGCTGGTTGCTGGCGAACACCACCAGCGCCCTGACCTGGTAGGGCTGCGCGTGTTCAATCGCGTCCCAGACCACATGTGGGGTAATCCGGTTGATGGAGGCGCCAAGCCGGTATTTGTCTCCACCCAACAGCTTGGCCTGCTGCCCGGGCGGCAGCTTGTCGAACAGGGAAAATTCGGCCCGGGTCAAACCCGGGGGCAATCCGAAAATCACGTTGCCTCCCGGCACATCCAGGTTGCCGGTCAGGGCCACCAGGTAGATGAGCGCCCGGTCCGCGTCCACGCAGTTAACGTTCTGTTCCACACCTACGCCCCATTGTAGCGCCGCCGGTTTGGTGGTGGCGTAAATACGGGCTGCCGCGACGATCTTTTCCCGTGGCACCCAGGTGATCTGTTCCACCCGTGACAACGGGAACTGTTGCAGGCGTTCCACGAACCGGTCGAAACCCGTGGTATATTTTTCCACGAACTCCTTGTCGTAGAGCTCCTCATCGACGATGACTTTCATCATGCCCATAGCCAGCGCCGCGTCCGTTGCCGGGCGCAGTTGCAGCCACAGTTCCGCCCGGTCCGCGAGTTTGGTGCGGCGCGGATCGATGATGATATGTCTGGCGCCGTCGGTAAGCGTATGCGCCAGGTTGATGCCCTTGTTCTCATCGGGATTGGAAATGAGGTGGTTTGCGCCCCAGGAAATGACGCATTGGGGTCGGTTGTCGTAATCCACCATGGGTATCTCCATGCCCATGAGCTTGGAGATGGCAATACGCGGCAGGTAGCACATGTGCCCCGGCGTGAGCACATTGGGGGTGCCGAACAGATTGGCGACGCGGTAAACAAAGTGGTGAAAGTCCCGCCCCGTGCCATGTCCGAGCACAACCGATTCCGCGCCGGATTCCGCCTTGAACTGATTCATCCTGTCGGCCAGCAGGGTCAGGGCTTCGTCCCAGGAGATACGTTCCCATCTGCCCTCGCCCCGGGCGCCGATCCGCTTTTGCGGGTATAGCAGGCGTTCGGGATGGTATTGCAGGTCCAAAAAACCATGGGCTTTCTTGCAGGTATAGCCCTTGCTGACCGGATGTTCCTTGTCCGGCAGAAACTTTGTCACCTTACCTTCCTCAACCACGGCATAGACACCGCAGCCACCGTGACCACAGGAGCGACAGATGGTGCGCACCGTGCTGCCGGATTCAATTTTTTTGCTCATAATATCAGCGTAACATGTTGTTTTAACAGCGCGAAAACATCTTTGTAATACGCCTGTTTCGTGCTATCCTGACGCTTGGCGTTCCCCCTGGAATGAGAACGCCGGAACGAGAACGAAATGTTTTGAAATGGCTGGGGGCAGAGGATTCGAACCTCTACCGGCGGAGTCAGAGTCCGCTGTCCTGCCGTTAGACGAGCCCCCAGTAGCGGCATTTTCAATACTGATGTGCTTAAAAATGGCAGCATATCCATAATGCTGCACGGGCACCTCTAATTTTTAGAGGCGCCCTTTAGAGATACCTTTGGAGTAACAAGTTTGCATTATAACAGAAAAAAAATAGCTATCCTCGGCGGCACCGGCAACTTAGGTTACGGTCTGGCCTGGCGCTGGGCCCGGGCCGGGCATGAGGTGATCATCGGTTCCCGGGTGGCGCAGAAGGCGCAACATGCGGCTGCCGAACTCAATGACAAGCAGGGCGTAAAGACGATTGCCGGCGCCGATAACCTCGGCGCTACCAGTCAGGCGGAGGTGGTGACGCTGACGGTGCCGTTTGCCGCCCATGCGGCCACCCTGGAGAGCATCCTGCCGGGCCTGTCCGGGCAGGCGCTGATAGACACCACGGTGCCGCTGGCGCCGCCCAAAGTGGCCGTGGTGCAGTTACCGGAACAAGGCAGCGCCGCGGTGATCACTCAGGGGATAGTGGGCGCGCGGGCGCGGGTCTGCGCCGCCTACCACAATGTCGCCGCCAACCTGCTGGAACAGGATGTGGACATAGACTGCGACATCCTGGTGACCGGGGACGACCTGGCAACCCGCAAGGAGGTCATGCAACTGGTGCAAGACAGCGGTTGTCGCGCCATCAATGCCGGCAAACTTGCCAACGCCGCCGCCACCGAGGCCCTGACCAGCCTGCTTATCCACATCAACAGGACCTACAAGACCGCCCATTCCGGTATCCGTATCACCGGTATCTGACAGATGCAGGTGATTTATCCGCGGACAAAAACATGTGGGCGCTGCTCCCGCTGAAGCGGCTGGAACAGGCCAAGTTGCGTCTGGCCGCGGTGTTGACGCCGGAGCAACGGCGGCAACTCGGCCTGTATATGTTGGCTGATGTGCTTGACGTTCTGAGCGGTTCTGCGGTCATTGCCGGCGTTACGGTGCTCAGTTGCGATGCGGACGTTATCTCCGGCGCGCGGGCGCGGGGCGCTGAAGCGCTGGATACCGGCGCCGATGACGGTTATACCGCGGACGTTTTGAAAGGCATCGAACATATCAACGGGAAATGCGTCAACAAGGCGCTGGTGATACCTGCCGATGTGCCGGAACTCAGCAACGAAGATCTGGTGCTGCTGGACCGAGCGCACCAGGGTGGCGTCACCCTGTGCCCCGCGGTCAGAGACGGCGGCACCAACGGCCTGGTATTTACCCCACCCCTACCCATAGACCTGAAGTACGGCGCGCACAGCTTTGCTGAATTTTGCCAGGAAGCACAACAGCGCCGCATCCCCGTCAACATAGTCGCCCCCCCCGGTCTGGCCCGCGACCTGGACCGGCCTGAAGACCTGTTGGCGTTGCGGCGGCAGCCGCAGGGCAACCGTACCTGGCGTTACCTGGTGGACAACCCCGGCTTGCTGGTACAGGAATGACCAGCAGCTATTACGTCGTCACCAGTCGTTACGCAGTTCACGCAGTTTCAAAAAGACCGTTTTCTCATCCGGGTCGGCGGGCAGGTCGGGGAACGTCTCGCGCAGTTTCTCTATGACTTCCGGGTTGTGCAGCCGGAAGAAGGTGTTCACCGCTTTTTCCAGGCCAATAGTGGTTGTCAGCGCCGCCGCCGGGTCCTGGTCGATAATTTTATCGTGCAGCGTTTGCGCCTCAGTATTGCCGGGCTCGCGGTTCAGGGTGAACTGCAGGTTGTTGATGATGTAATCGTGGCCCGGATAGACCAGGGTGGCGTCCGGCAATCTGGCTAACTGGCTGGAAAACGTCAGGTACAACTGGTTGGGATGGCCGCCGTTGTGGCAGTTGCCGGCGCCGGCGTTGAACAGGGTATCGCCGCAGAACAAGGCCGGCTGGTCGCTATGGGAGAGCAGGCAAATATGGCTCATGGTGTGTCCCGGGGTATCCAGCGCCTCCAGTTCCACCGTCTTGCCAACCTTGATTACATCGCCGGCGGCCAACGGCCGGTCTATGCCGATGATCCGATCCCAGGCATTTTTATGCGCCAGCAGTTGTGCGCCGGTAGCGGCTATCAATGCGGCATTGCCGCCGGTGTGGTCGTGGTGTTCATGGGTATTTAACACCTGGGTAATGTCCCAGCCCCGGTCCTGGGCTCGATCCAGACACATCTCATAAGCCAGCGGGTCGATGGCCAGCGCCTCGCCGGTTTCCGCGCAGGCAATGAGATAATTGAAGTTACGCCAGGCGTTGCCGGTCCAGATTTGTTCGACGATCATTGCTGCACCGTCAACCCGCCGGCCAGCTGAAAGCCTTCACCGCGCCCGCGGTAACGTCCAGTTCGCACTTTACCAGCTCGCCCTTACGGACGATGACCGGCAGCGCGGCGCCGTCCCGTTCCAGCACCGAGATGTCTTCTAAGGGGTTGCCGTCCACAACCAGCAGGTCGGCAAACGCGCCTTCCCTGACACAGCCCAGGCGCTCGGGTTCCAGCAGGATTTCGGCATTTACCGCAGTGGCCTGGTGCAGTATCTCAAAGGGCGTAAAGACTGCCTGGCGCAGGGCAAATTCAGTGCATTGGCGCACATGCTGCGCGCCCAGCAGGTCGGTGCCGAAGCCCATTTTGACCCCGGCGTTGCGCATGGCTTCCAGGCCGTTCAGCGCCTGATCGCAAACCAGCCTGATCTTTTCCTGGCTGGCCGGGGGCAGGCCGTAGTCGGCGCCTTCCTCAGACAGCGCGTGCAGCACCGCCAGGGTGGGCACAATATAGGCCTGCTGCGCGGCCACATAGTGCGCGGTTTGCTCGTCAATCAAGGTCGCGTGTTCGATACAGCGCACGCCGAACTCCACGCACCGCCGCACTGCCTCAGCCGGATGACAATGGGCCGACACGTAGGTTTCCTGGCGAGCGCATTCATCCACCGCGGCGCGTATCTCGGCCTCGGTAAATTGCGTATGGTGCAAGGGGTCGTTGGGGCTGACGACGCCGCCCGACCCCATGATCTTGATGCAATGAGACCCTTTGCGCAACTCATCGCGGACCGCCTTGCGCATTTCATAAGGGTCATCGACGATGCGCGTCAGGTTGGTGGAATAGTTGCCGCAGCTGCAGAGCTGCTCGGTGGGGTCCACTTCCCAGCCCGGGCGCATGTCGCCATGCCCGCCGGTCTGCGAGATTATTTTTCCGGCGTAATAAAAACGCGGGGCGCGCACCAGTCCATGGTCGATGGCGCGGGAGATACCGACATCGCCGCCGCCGATATCCCGTATCGTGGTAAAGCCCCGTTGCAAGGTGGCATTGAGGAACACATTGGCGTACTGGGCGATATAGGTCTCCGGCATCCTCGACAGCGCGGTAGTATCGAGAGTAGGGATGCTGACGTGGATATGGTTGTCAATGAGGCCCGGCATCACCACCCGCCCCCCGGCGTCCACCACGTGCTTACCCCCGCTGCCGGTCCCGCCCGCGGCAATGGACTTGATCTCGCCGTCTGCCAGCATAATGTCGGCGCGCGCCGATAATTCCGGGTTATGCCCGTCAAAAATGTGCGCGTTTTTTATCAGTATCGAAGCGTCGCTCACGTCGGCCTCCACGAATAAGGCAGCTGCGCAGCAATGCCACGGGGGCATTTCTGCGGGTTATTTAACTCCTGCCACCCGCCGGGTATAATGGTCGGCGGCTATAAGCATCCTAACCCATAGCAGCGCCGATACCAATAAGGGAACCATCTAAAAATGCCCGATGAAATAGCCCCATGGCTGGTCAGCGCAAAAGTCTCCCCGCCCCGGCAGCTTGTTTCTGTCTGTCGGCGTCAATCATTGTTGCAGCAACTAA
>JAPORZ010000082.1 GCA_026709915.1 Gammaproteobacteria bacterium | reverse complement strand
AAAAATTAGAGGCGCCCGTGCAGCATAAGGATATGCTGCCATTTTTAAGCACGTTAGTGCTTGAAAATGAAGGAAACGAAAAATCATACTTTTTCGTTTCCGTCCCTAAAAATGCCATGAATGGCATTTTTAGGTTGCCTACAGATCAATAAACAGGAAGCGGGCCAGGAAAATCAGCGCCAACAACCACACCCCCGCGCTGATATCTGCCCGCTGCCCGCGTGCCAGTTTCATGCTCACGTAGGTGATGAAGCCCACCGCAATGCCGTCCGCGATGGAAAAGGTCAACGGGATTGCCACGATGGTGAGCAGCGCCGGGAGCAGTTCGGTGGCATCGTCCCAATCCAGCGCTTGCATGCCGCTCAGCATCAGCAACGCGACATAGATCAGGGCGCCGGAGGTGGCAAACTCCGGTACCATGCGCGCCAGCGGCGCCAGGAATATCGCCAGCAGGAACAGCAGGCCCACCGTCACCGCGCTCAGCCCGGTGCGGCCGCCGCCGGCAATACCTGCCACGCTTTCCACGTAGCTGGTGACCGGTGTGCAACCCAGGCCGGCGCCGACTACGCTGGCGCAACTGTCGGCCTTCAACGCCCGGCTCAGGTTCTGTACCCGGCCGTCCTCGTCCACCAGGCCGGCGCGGTGGGCGACGCCCATCAGGGTGCCGGTGGTGTCGAACAGGTTCACGAACAGGAATGCCGCGATGATGCTGACCATGGTTACGTCCAAGGCGCCGATAATATCCAGTTGCAACAGGGTTGGCGCCAGGTTCGGTGGCGCCGACACCAGCCCCTGGTAGTCGGTCAGCCCGGCCAGCAGGCCGACGCCGGTCAGCGCCAGGATGCCGAGCAGGATGGCGCCGGGCACGGCGCGCACGGCCAGGCTGGCGATCAGCAGGAAACCCAGCGCCGCCAGCATGGGCTCAGGCCGGGTCAGGTCACCCAGGGTCAGTATAGTGGCAGGATTGGCGACCACGATGCCACCGTTCTGCAGGCCGATAAAGCCAATGAACAGGCCCACGCCACAGCCCATGGCCAGACGCAGGTTCATGGGGATGCTGTTCAGCATCCAGGCACGCAGGCGGGTGACGCTGATCACCACGAACAACACACCGGACAGGAACACCGCGCCCAGGCCCACCTGCCAGCTGTAACCCAGACTCCCGACCACCGTGTAGGTGAAGAACGCGTTCATGCCCATGCCCGGCGCCAGACCCACGGGCCAGTTTGCGTATAACCCCATGATCAGGCAAGCCAGCGCCGAGGCCAGACAGGTTGCGGCAAAACTGGCGCCGTAGTCCATACCCGCAGCCGCCATCAACTGCGGGTTGACGAAGATAATGTAGGCCATGGTAACAAACGTGGTGCACCCGGACAGCAGTTCCACGCGCACGCTCGTGCCGTGTGCGGCAAGCCGGAAACGGCGTTCCATGAAGCCAGTTATATTATTGGTCATAGTACTCTTTGCGAGAGTACCAGGCTATGGCGTTTGTGCTGTTTCCCCTTCCGGTCCGGCCTGATAGGGGCGAATCAAAAACAGGATGGTAGTTACCGTGCCCTCAAGTTTGTTGAACTGGGCGGTGAGGTCATCGACCCGGGCAGTTAGATTGTCAATCTTCCCGGCAAGACTGTTGTGGTCTTTCTCCAGGCCATCCATGCGTTTGTTCAGACCGGCTTGAAGATCGTCGATGCGTTTGTTCAGACCGATTTCAACATCGTCGATGCGCTTGTTCAGACCGGTTTCAACGTCGTCGATGCGCTTGTTCAGACCGGTTTCAACGTCGTTGATGCGCTTGTTCAGACCGATTTCAACGTCGTCGATGCGCTTGTTCAGACCGATTTCAACGTCGTCGATGCGCTTGTTCAGACCGGCTTTAAGGTCGTCGATGCGCTTGTTCAGACCGGCTTTAAGGTCGTCGATGCGCTTGTTCAAATCAGTCCTAAGGCTGACATTCAGCGCGACAACAAGGGTCATTGTTGCGATGAACAGGCCGATTAAGGTGTAAAACTGTGCTATGTCACTCATGCAAAATCTCCAATGAATTGTTATTTGTACTCCTTACCGCTATCACAGTATAGGTTCGCCGGATTGATATTTCAAGGCACATTTCCAATTGCGTGGAAATTGTTGTTGACAATGACTTCCGGTTGAGATAGTCTCGCCCTTGCAAACGTTACAGCGGAACCCCCCGGTCGGGGTACCTGCTAAATACAACAGTCTTTTATCCCAGCCTCAGGGTAGCTCCCTGAAGCGCTGACAAACAGGCAGGACTTTCACTTTCCGTTGTGAACGTTTGCAATGCCCCGGCACCTTTGCCGGCACTGCAAACCGTTTATGTGGAGGGGAGAGTCGTGCCAAACAATAAAGAGTATGAGGTAGAGCCTGACGGCGCCTACGACGCGCCGGCAACTACTGAGACGCAACTGAGCTTTGATCCGCCCAACGGGCCGTTTGATGGTGAGAGTGAAGCCAGTAAAGTGTACGGTGAGATTAGAAGGTCGACTTTTTACCCCGATGAGGACTGGATCGCAATAGAACTCAGCGAGGGCAAGCAATACACCTTCACCATAGAAAGCGATGGATTTATTCGACTTAACGACTCGATTCTGAAACTACTGGATGCCAAGGGCGATGTGCTGGTGGAGAAAGATGATGAAACAGGCCCTGACGGATCGATCAGCAGTTATCATCCTGTATTGATGTTCACTCCCGAATCTGGCAGCGACACACAAACGTACTATCTCAGCGTCAGCGGCTCTATTCATAGCCCCGGTCAGGGCTTTCGGGGCGGATATGTGGTTTCGGTCAATGAGAAACCGGTGATGCCGGGCATTGGTGAGACTATCGAGGGCAGTGCAGCCAGAGATAAACTTTTTGGCACCGAGCTATCCGAGACAATTCTGGGCCTTGGTAATCCTGATGTTTTGTATGGCTACGGCGGTGATGACATTCTGGAGGGCGGTGATTCCTGGGACTTGCTCGTCGGCGGTGAAGGCGCTGATGTACTCAAAGGGGGTTCCTCCACGTTTACTTCTCGAACAGGAGCGGAGGTAGAGGATGAGGACAACATATCCTATAGCGCTTCGCCTGCGGGCGTCACTGTCAACCTGCAGGACGGCACCGGCAGGGGGGGCGATGCAGAGGGCGACAAAATTCACGACGTTGAGAGTGTCATCGGTTCTGAATATGATGACGTGCTTACTGGCACCGACCTTCTCGGAAGCCGAACCGACGCGCGCTTTTACGAAAACGTCCTGTACGGCAATGGCGGAGCGGACGAGCTCTATGGCCTTGGCGGCCGCGATTACCTTTCCGGTGGCCCCGGCGACGATATGCTCGATGGTGGCGACGACGATGACACGCTGGAAGGTGGCGCCGGCGCTGATGTCTTGACCGGTGGAGACGGTGAAGACACTGCATCTTATCTGGGTTCTGCAGCAGGCGTTATCGTGCGCCTGCATGCCATGCAGGCCTTGGGCGGCCATGCCGAAGGTGATGTCTTTGCTGGTACAGATACGAATATGTACACCGTACTGAACGAAGACCGGGAAGAAGTGGAAATGACCGAGACGGTGCCTGATATTGTGCACCTGACCGGTTCAACCCATGACGATATACTGGCTGGCGACACCAGAGATAACAATATTGTCGGGGGTGAGGGTAACGACCGCTTGTACGGCGGACCCGGGGGCAGCCACGATGACAGCGACAACCACGACAGTCTGTGGGGCGGCGCTGGCGATGATCACCTGTTTGGTGGCAAGGGCAGAGACAATCTTATCGGAAACGCTGGCGATGATACGATGACCGGCGGTTCCGGCGCTGACCTCTTCTGGGGTGAAGCTGGCAGCGACACCATCTTCGCCGACAGGAGAGATTTAGAAGATGGCTGGATTGACGGCCATACCAATCTGGCAAATTACCCCGCAAAAAACATCTCCTTCGAGAAGGATACCCTGTCCTTTGCTAAATTTACCGATCAAGCCCTGGAAGAAGACGGCATGGGAATCTACCTGAACCTGAGCGGCGTAGTTGTGCAAGCGACAGACACCGGACCTGTAAACGTCCTGGTGCAGCCGGCTTCCAATGTGCGTAATATCGACACTATTATCGGCACCGCAGAGGGCGATATTCTTATAGGCAGCGACAGCGCCCCTGAGACCATAGAAGGAGGTGATGATGGAGACCACCTGAGAGGGGGCAGCGGCCCAGGTGACAATGTCTTTAGAGAGGGCAACGGCCCAGGTGATACTGTCTCTTACGCCAGTTCCGATCGAGGTGTGAGGGTCAGGCTGGGTGATGGAACCACTGATGAGACCACAGGCTCAACTGCCTCTCGCGGCCATGCCACCGGCGATGTAATATCCGGCTTTGAGAACGTCACCGGTTCTGCACATGACGATAGACTGACGGCCCTGGTCGGAGTACTTACTGAGGGTGGCAGCTGGCTTAAAGGGCTGGATGGCGATGACGTTCTTAAAGGTGGACTTGGCAATGATACCTTGGAAGGCGGCGCTGGCGCGGATGAACTGGACGGTGGCTTCACCCCGATACAAGGACGCGGCCAAAATCATCAGACTAACACCTTGTCCTATGCCAATTCTGATGCGGGCGTTACGGTAAACCTGCTGACGGTGACCGCGTCAGGCGGTCACGCCGATGGCGACGAAATTGAAACCTATTCCTACATAATCAACCCGGGAACCGACAGCGAAGCTGTGATTGAAGTTGCTACCTTCGAGGATGTAACCGGATCAGACCATGACGACCACCTGACGGGTGACAGATTTTTTAATACACTCGTCGGCAATGATGGTGATGATACCTTGCGCGGCGGTGAGAGTGGTGACTACCTGAATGGTGGCAAAGGCGCCGATATGCTTGACGGTGGTTCTGCTACAGGTGAAGACAGAACCCTCGATGGTTGGAACTTGGCTCTGGTAGACTGGGCAGTGTACTGGAGCGCCGAGGCGGCCGTGACAGTAAACATGGCCACCGGCAGGGGCGAATCCGGTGAAGCTGAGGGCGACATCCTGAAAAACATCGAAGTTGTGATAGGTTCAAGCTACGGCGATACCTTCATAGCCGGTCCCGGTCCGGACGTCTTCCACGGTAATAGTGAATTAGACAATACAGTATCTTATAGGGCATCCAAATACGGCGTAAACGTAAATCTGGCTACCGATAGTAATATTGGGTATTGGGACCTACCTGATGATGTAGCAGAGTACGATCACGACGGCAACCCTGATGCACCTGCCATTCCCGGCCTCCCCGCTGCACCCGGCTTCAACGCCAAAGGATATCAGGTCGGCGACCTCTACGGCAACATCCAAAACCTGACCGGCTCCGATGAAGATGACGTGCTGACCGGTGATGGTAATGTCAATATCCTCAAAGGGAGCGCCGGCAAGGATGACCTGAACGGTGGCGCCGAGGCCGACGAACTGCGTGGCGGCCCCGGTGATGACAGGCTGGGTGAAAGGCTGAATGCCGACGGAACTGTGGTGGCCGGTGAAGCAGGCGCGGATCAGCTGTATGGCGATGCCGGTAACGACACCCTGCGCGGCGGCGCCGACAATGATCGTCTGTACGGCGGCCCCGGTGATGATGACCTGTACGGCGGCGAAGGCGCTGATATATTCGTTTTCAAACCGGGCAACGGTAACGACGTTATTGCCGACCTGACCATCAATACCAATGGCACAGTCAATACCGATGGCGACGGTGACAAGATCGACCTGTCAGCGTTCGATATTCGTGATGCTGACGAACTGGCAGACCTGTTGAGTGACAGGGCCACCAACGTTATCGTCAATTTGGAAGACCATGGTGGCGGCAGGATTACCATCCAGGATGCAACCAAGGCAGCATTGCTGGCTGATGCCGGTGGCGCCCACCTTATCCACGACGACTTGAGTGTAGATGGTAGCGGCGTGGGGTCAGGCGGAACAGACGGCATTTTCATTATTTGAACGTTGGCAGTAACCGAGTTTTTCGATCATGGAAGTAAACGAGCCAGGGGCTACCATGCGGCGCCAGCTGCGGAAGTAGTCCCTGTTTTATTTCGGGCGCCGAGCTCCTGCCCCGGTATCCGGGCATATCCCAATACGCGTTTTTACCTCAGCAGCAAGCTATGGTGTTTGTGCTGCTAGGAACTGAATTCCCGCACCAGCGCGCTGATGGATTCCTTGGCGTCACCGAACAGCATGCGGGTGTTGTCCCCGA
>JAPORZ010000135.1 GCA_026709915.1 Gammaproteobacteria bacterium | reverse complement strand
GGCAAGTTTTGAGATTTTCAAACTGAGACACTGCCAATTTTTGGGTAAATTTTCGAGCTTCAACGTGTTTACCTCAGGTTTGTGCGAAATACGAGTGGAGACTTTTAGGCGAGATGGTCATTTTCCCGGTAAAATCGGGGGATGCGATCTTGCCTTGCACCGAACCTGATAATTTTTGACTGAACCATGGCCAAGTTAAAAGACGTTGCCGCAAAAGCCGGCGTGTCCGTGGCGACGGTGTCTTACGTCCTTAATGATTCCGGTTCGGTCAGCCGAGCAGTGAGGAACAAGGTTTTGGCCGCGGTTCGGGCACTGAGATATACGCCCAACCGATCAGCGCAGGCAATGCGCACCGGGCGCACTAAAACCCTGGGGCTGGTATTACCGGATTTACTCAACCCGTTATTTCCCGAGATGGCCCAAACCATTGAAAATACTGCCCGTAAGCTGGGTTACTCAACGTTTCTTGTCGATACAAAGCTTTCTGTCGATAGTGAAAGACAGGGTATCGAGTCGTTACTCCGACAAGGTGTAGAGGGCGTTATCTGGTTTCCGCAATCACAACAGAATACGGCGGAGGCTGCGTCAAAGCGGGTTCCCATTGTGGTGCTGGACCGTGAGCTTCCGGGCTTTGACGTGGTGCGTCCTGACCATGAGGCGGGGGGGCGCCTGCAAGCGGAATACCTCCTGCAAAAGGGGCATAAACGGGTGGGGTTATTATCCGGCCCCATGTCCGTTGACAATATGCGCCTGCGGCGGGACGCTTTCTACGAATCGTTCACTGCTGAAGGCGACATTATCTGGGAACTTGAAAACCCTTTTTCGATAGAGATTTCCAAGCAGAATAAAGAACAGTTAATGCGGGACCGGCCCTCGGCGGTGGTAGCCGGCAATGACATCATCGCAGTAGGAGTGATCAAAACCTTAACCGAGGCAGGTATCGCAGTCCCCGGGCAGATATCCGTGATCGGTTTCGATAATATTTCATGGTGCGAGGTTGTCACGCCGACCTTGACAACCATACGCATGCGCTTGCAGGAGATTGCCGCAGATGCGCTCAGGCTGCTAATGCAGCGCATAAACTCTCCGGACGAACCCGAACGCAAGGTTATTATTGGCGTCGAATTGGTGCCGCGCGATTCGGTCGTACAGGTTTAACGCGCCTTCAATAAAATCAATTAGTTAGCGAAATAAACTGTCGAAGTCGGGAGGAATACATCTATGTGGAACATGAATGAGGTGGTGAAGATCGCCTACCAGAGAAATTACGTCTTCAACATCGAGTTCGATAACGGCGTAGCCGGCGATATTGATTTTCGCGAATATATCGACAGGGGGCCGGTTTTTCATCCTCTGAAAGAGATGGAATTTTTCAATAAGGCATTGATAGAGGGCGGCACAATTGCCTGGCCCAACGGCGCTGACATTGCGCCTGAGACACTATACGAAAAAATCGTATCAGGGCAGAAAGATAATGAATAAGGTCGTGTATAATACGAAAGCGTTGCCGTAAGCACAGTGCAGTTTATGGCTCTGCCAGCGGTGCAATGATGTACCATTGAGAATGATTTTGCTGACCGGGTACCCCAAAATGCCTTGGGTCGCGTAAACGTTACATAGGAGCGAACAATGAAACACTTTAACTTTACCCCCCCCCCCCCATAAATTAACAACCGCCGCTTGTGTACTTGCGTTGCTACTGCTGGCCGAGCCGGGCTGGGCGCAGACCACCGTCACATCCAACGGGCGAGAGGGACAGACAACCTGCATGGGCCAGGTCGAGCAAAATGCCGCGAATCTGCCCATAACGGCATTATCCACATCCAGCGTAAGCTTCACTGTCCCGCAAGTGACATGGAGCCAGGTGGTCGCACCGCTTGGTGATGGGCAAGCGCCTGTAAATGCTTTTGTTTACGCCGAAGTTCTCAACGCTCGGACAGGTGTAAGAGCAGGGACCAACTCTGTTCTTGCAATCATAGACAGTTCATCGCCTACCTACGCAGGCGGGAGCCGAACCAACAGTAGTTTAACTGCAAACACCCCTTATTATATACATTACTATACGGCTCCGGCAGGACTAGAAGCTCAGACGTTTGGAAGGCGCTGTTTCATGACGGGCGGCACCTATACCATGAATGTCAACCCGGCGTCCGATCAGACGAGCGGGTGCTTCTCGATCAGCCCCCGAACTATTGAAGATGTGCACAACTGCTGGTGCGGTCGTCGAAACACCCTGCCTTTATTTAGTGATTCCACAGAAAATACCAATTTTGTTGATTCTTTGGGTTGTCGATAAAAAGCGCTACCAGACACACCGGGGCGGTCTGCGGACCGCCTTTTTTTGTTTCCCCGACCCACCAATATGGTCACGCCCCGCCATACACCAGTTTGCACACCTGCTCGCATTTTTCCAGGTCCAGCAAACCGTCGGTGCGTACACCGCTTTCCATGTCAATCCAATAGTCCGCTTGTGCGCGAAACCTTGATAAGGCTCCCTCGATGGTGGTTGGCGAGATCCCGCCGGAAAAACCACAGAAGGGGTGATTGCGATGCACAACCGGCCATTGTGTTACCTGCGTGCCGGCGCCGAAGGATACATCGAACAGCCAGTCCGCGCGGGTGTCCGCAGGAAACTCGCCCTGGCACTGCAACGCCAACCGCAGGCTATGCTCAATACAATAACTGTATGCGTTTGCGATTGCCGCCTCGCTACTGCCTTCCCTGCTGTGGTTGAGTTGCAGACGCGCAAACCCCCGCAGATCGACTTGTGGTCGGCTACCGTTGGCGATAGCCTGTGCCGGCTTGCCGCACACGTGCGCGGCAAACCGCAGCGGCGCGGAAAGCAGCGCTGTTCTCTCATTCTGCGCCGGGAACAAAATGTTATCTTCCTGTGCGGGGTCCAGCAGGATGCCCCACTCAACCGGGTATGCGGCGGAAAGTTCCATCATGCCGGGTATCAACTCGGCCCGGTCAACACCGGTAAAAGTGATAAACGCCGGCTTTTTGAAGGCGTGAATCATTGCAAAAACACGGACTGATCCGGGTTTGGCAGTAATCTTGTGTACATAGTTCGCGATTTTACGGGAAAATCGCGATATAGCTGCACATTTTTACGATTACCAGTCCGCCGCCTTCATGTTCTCCGCGGCCGCAAGGCGCCTTGAAGTTCAGGCAGCCGCCCCGACAGAGGGCAGGCCGGACAGGGCCATGGCGAGTTCTTCTTCGGCATACTCCTGGTCGTACAGCTTGCCGGCAAAGTAGTCCATATAGGCCTGCATGTCGAAGTTTCCATGGCCGCACAGGTTGAACAGAATCGCCTTGCTGACGCCCTCTTCCCGGCACTTTATGGCCTCCTCAATCGTCGCCACTACCGCATGGTTGGCTTCTGGCGCCGGGATGATCCCCTCGGCCCGGGCAAATTGTATCCCGGCCTTAAAACACGCCAACTGCGGATAGGAACGCGGGTGCACCAGGCCCAGGTCCGCGACCTGGCTTACCAGCGGCCCCATGCCGTGATAGCGCAGGCCGCCGGCATGGAAGCCCGGCGGGACAAATTTGGACCCCAGGGTGTGCATCTTTACCAGTGGCGTCAGGTGCCCCGTGTCGCCGAAATCATACGCGTACCGGCCCTTGGTCAGAGTCGGGCAGTTGGCCGGTTCCACCGCAATAATATGCACATCCTGCCCGCCGCGCAGTTGCTCGCCCAGGAACGGAAACGCAATGCCGGCGAAGTTACTGCCGCCGCCGGTGCAGCCGACGATGATATCGGGGTAGTCATCGGCCAGCTCCAGTTGCTTCATGGTTTCCTGGCCGATCACGCTCTGGTGCAACAGTACATGGTTCAGCACGCTGCCCAGCGCGTAGCGGGTGTCGTCGCGCTGCACCGCCCGTTCCACCGCTTCACTGATGGCGATGCCCAGGCTGCCGGTGCTGTCCGGATTTTCGGCCAGCACCGCCCGCCCCGCCTCGGTGGTATCACTGGGGCTGGCAATACAGGTGGCGCCGAAGCTCTCCATGAAGGCGCGCCGGTAAGGCTTCTGGTTAAAGCTCACCTTCACCATATAGACCTCTATTTCCAGTCCGAAAAATGCGCCCGCAAACGACAGCGCCGAACCCCACTGGCCGGCGCCGGTTTCAGTGGTGATGCGCTTCACGCCTTCCTGTTTTGCATAAAATGCCTGGGCCACGGCGGTATTGGGTTTGTGGGAACCGGCCGGGCTCACGCCTTCATACTTGTAATAGATGCGCGCCGGGGTGTCCAGCGCCCGTTCCAGCCGGCGCGCCCGGTACAAGGGCGAGGGTCGCCATTGTTTGAGGATATCCCGCACCGGCGCCGGGATATCGATATAACGTTCGGCGCTGACTTCCTGCTCAATCACCGCCAGCGGCAGGATCGGCGCCAGATCATCCGGCGTGATCGGCTGGCCCGTACCCGGGTGCAACACCGGTGGCGGCGCTTCAGGCAGGTCCGCGACGATGTTATACCAGCTGGTTGGTATGTCGGATTCCTGTAACAGGTATTTGGTTGCGTCGGTCATGTTCGGTCTGCCTCGTGTTCTGGTTACGCGTAGTGTGACACAGGATGGATAGGTAAGGCTACCTCTAAGGTATTACCCAAATCCCGCGTTGGAAAATTCTGCCCATTGACAAACGAAGGGAAAAATTTTATAATCGGTGAACCTTCAGTCAACCTCCAGGGTCGTAGCAACGAAGAGGAAATCGTTATGTACACGAGTGTAAAATCATGTTCCGGGCGCAGCCGCCGAGGCAGATACTCCGCGTTCTTCATCGTATCTTGGCTCGCATTTTCATTTTTCGGCCTGACCCCGGACGCCGCTGCCCAGCAGCTGAATCTCAGTGTTGAACGCACCGAGGCTGATGAGCTTGATTCCGGTGCACAGAGTTACACGGTCAGTGTCACTGCCACGAGCCCCCCGGGGCAAACTTTGGGGGGGCAGGACCGTATTTACCGATTCCACTACAGAGTGGGCGGTACGGCCACACACGGGCCAGATTATTATTTTAACGAGCATGGGCGAACCATAGACATTCGCGGCTCGGCGACGACCCACCATTCCACGCTCTCCATCAATGGGGACAGGGTATCGGAAGCCGATGAGACGGTCGTTATCAAAATCGTCAAGGATGTCAGGCATGAGCTTGCTTCTATGCTTAGTTCTATGGTTCTTTTCCCCGCCTCACTGAGTATCGGCACAGATACCATTACCTTCACCATCCGCAACGACGACGAGGATGATTCGAGTGGTAGCAAGGATATTGGGGCCGGCAATCATAACTTCGAGACCGGGTCGAACAGTACATTGGGCAACTACACACCTGCCGTCAGTGACGAGGACGAGAATCAGGGACACGAATAGCGGCTATAAAGGGCCTCTGAATTCTTGAGGTATCAGACCACCTGTCCGTCGTAGTGTCCTGAATAACAAACCCCGATGGGCGAGTGACCCTCTGAGTTAACTGACGGGCGCCCCGTTGCCGTAAAGAGTATATCCAAAGATGCCACGGAGGGCATTTTTACTCTGGCCCCGGCATTCAGCGGTAATGGCAGCTTTGCGCCCGATTCCTGAATTAGCCCGGCAGATATGCTATGCTGGCCCCACTTTTTGTCGGAGTGTCCGCCTGTGTCCGAAATTGACCCATGACTGCCTTGCGCAAATACATTATCGCCGGTTTGCTGGTATGGTTGCCCCTGCTCATTACCGTAGCCATTATCAAGTTTGTGGTGGACCTGCTCGATGGCACTGTGTTGCTGTTGCCGCCGGAGTATCGGCCAGAGGCGTTGTTGGGCTTCAGCATCCCGGGTTTTGGTATTGTGCTGGCTTTCGTGATTCTCGTTATCACCGGTATGTTTGCCGCCAACCTGCTGGGCCGGCGTCTGGTGCAGCTTTGGGAGTCCTTGTTGGGGCGCATCCCGTTGGTGCGCAACATCTACAACAGCGTGAAGCAGATCGCCACCACCTTGCTGGCCACCCAGAGCAAATCGTTTCGCAAGGTGGTGCTGGTTGAATACCCGCGCAAGGACAGCTGGTGTATCGGCTTTCTGGTGAATGAACAGGTGGACACGGATGAGACCATCACCGACCGCAAGCTCCAGTCCATTTACCTGCCGACCACGCCCAACCCCACCTCCGGTTTTAACCTGTTGCTGCCGGAAGAAGAAATCACCGAGCTGGACATGTCGGTGGAAGACGGGTTCAAGTTCATCATCTCCATGGGCGTGATTGTGCCGGACGGGAAGATCAAGCAGTTA
>JAPORZ010000058.1 GCA_026709915.1 Gammaproteobacteria bacterium | reverse complement strand
TGCCCTCCGTGGCATTTTTAGAGAAGGAAATGAAAAAGTGTGATTTTTCATTTCCTTCATTTTCAGTCACTTACGTGACTAAAAATGGCAGCATATCCCTATGCTGCACGGTCACCTCTAATTTTTAGAGGTGACCATATAGAGAAATGACTGAGTACACTGTAAAACGTCCATTAAGGCGCCGGTCGGTGCATCCGGGTGAAGTCTTGCGTGAAGATGTGCTGTCGGCGCTTGGTTTATCAGTCAGTGAAATGGCTCGGCGGCTGGGCGTCTCACGTCAGCAACTTCATCGCGTACTGGCTTGTACTCATCCCGTGACGGTGGAAATGGCGTTGAGGATAGGCAGGTTGGTTGGTAACGGGCCAGGGGTCTGGTTGAGGTTGCAACAGAACTATGATCTATGCCGTGCAGAGCAGGGCTTGAGCTACGAACTGGAAAAAATAAAACCAATTCAAGCGCCTGTGGCGAATTGACCTCTTTAATTGACGATAACCGGAAAGCCGTCTGCGGCTGCGCGTCCGGCGTCGATAAATGGTCGTTCCAGAACGGCCAGCAATTCCTGACCGGCGTCGGTGATTGCTGAGTTTATTACCGTGCCGACCTGCGTGTCAGCTCCATGTGCCTGCAAGGCCGCGCCGGGTTGCAGAGGGGTTGGGTTGTCCGTGGTCGCCCGGCACAAGCAGCGTTTGACGGCGCCGCGGTAGCGCAGGCGGGCGATGATCTCCTGGCCGGGGTAGCAGCCTTTGGTGAAGGACAAGGCGCCTAAGTCATCCAGATTCAGTTCCTGCGGCAGAAAGTGGCCGCTGGTTTGGGGGTGGAGCAGGGGGATGCCGTGCCTGATGAGGGTCGCGGCCGGGGCGGTTGTGTCGGTTGCGGACAGCCAGGGCAGGGGTGGGACTGCCGCTGTCGTCGCCGCGCCGATGACCACGTCGGCGCGCAGCACGTACAGGCTCAACCGTTTGCTGAATGCCTCCCGCATCGCTGGCGACAGCAGTAACAGAAATGCGTCATCCTGCCGCGCCAGCACGAAGGTGAACAGCGCCCGGCCCTTGGGGTCGCACCAGGCGCTGATACCGGCCTGACCGTTGCCAAGCCCTGCGACATCGGTGGTGAATTGCCCGTGCAGGAAGGGCGCGGCGTCTGTGCCTGCGATGCTGATGGCGGTGAGGAAGCCGGACAGTTCAGTGTTCATTTTTGGTAACTACTCGCCCCTTGGTCGTCATTCCCGCGAATGCGGGAATGCAGTGGGAAAAGTCCCGAAGGGACACTTTATGTCGCCTGATCATGAGCGCTTAGAGGTTCCCTTAATTCTACCGATAATACGCAGGTAGTCCGGATTGGACGGTTCACACTGTCCGCTGAGCCAGGCATACAGGTCAGGGTCGCTCTCATCGAGCAGGTCCCCGAACAGGGATTGCTCTGTCGCAGACAAACCCGGATAGTCCCGTTCCAGGAAGCGCAGCAGCAACAGGTCCAGTTCCCGGGTGCCGCGCCGGCAGCGCCAATACAGCCGTTTCAGACTCTCTTGCGCGTCATGCCGACAGGAATCCATCAAAACGCCTTGGCCGCCAGTCGCTGCTTAATCCTGGCGATGGCCTTGGCGGGGTTCAGGCCCTTAGGGCAGGTGTTGGTGCAGTTCATAATGGTGTGGCAGCGATACATGCTGAACGGGTCTTGCAGCGCGTCCAGGCGCGCCTCAGTGTTCTCGTCCCGGCTGTCGATGATCCAGCGGTAAGCCTGCAACAGGGCCGCCGGGCCCAGGTAGCGCTCGCTGTTCCACCAGTAACTGGGGCAGGATGTGGAGCAGCAGGCGCACAGGATGCACTCGTACAGACCATCCAGCTGTTCCCGTTCGGCACGGGATTGCCGGCGTTCACCCTGTGCTGGCGCCGGGGCGTCGGTCTGCATCCAGGGTTTGATGTGGGCATATTGCGCGTAGAAATGCTTCAGGTCCGGCACCAGGTCCTTCACTACGGGGGTATGCGGCAGGGGATAGACGTTGATGTCCTGCCTGATGTCGCTGAGGGCCCGGGTGCAGGCCAGGGTATTCACCCCGTCAATATTCATGGCGCAGGAACCACAGATGCCCTCGCGGCAGGAACGGCGGAACGTCAGGGTCGGGTCTATCTCATTTTTGATATGGATCAGCGCATCCAGCACCATTTGTCCGCACTGGTCGGGATCGATTTCGTAACTGTCCAGCCGCGGGTTTTCCCCCGCATCCGGGTCCCAGCGATACACGCGCAAGGTCTTCTTGCGCGTGCTCGCCCCGCGCAGCGGAAACGACTTGCCTTGCTTGACTTTTGAGTTTTTCGGTAAGGTGAATTGTGCCATAGCAATATCAGCTTGAAAGAGTGCCAGTTTAATACACCCGCTTTTTGGGGGCTATCGTCTGTACCTCATCCGTGAGAGTATTCAGGTGCACCGGCCGGTAGTCAAAACTTACCTCGCCGCGCTCCGGGTGCAGCCAGGACAGGGTGTGTTTCATCCAGTTGTCATCGTCACGTTCCGGGTAGTCCTCGCGGGCGTGGGCGCCGCGGCTTTCGGTGCGGTTGGCGGCGGCGCGGATGCTGGCCTGGGCGCATTGCAGCAGGTTTTCCAGTTCCAGGGTCTCCACCAGGTCGGTGTTCCAGATCAGCGATCGATCGGAGACGTTGACCTGCTCGAAGGAGCGGTAAATGGCATCCATTTTACTTACCCCCTCGGCCAGAATCTCCCCGTTGCGGAACACCGAGGCATTGGTCTGCATGGTGCGCTGCATGTCGTTTCTGATCGCCGCCGTGCGCAACTCGCCGTGCGCATGACGCAGGCGGTCAAAGCGCGCCAGGGCAGGTTCGAAGAGACTGTTAGCCAAGGGTTTGTGTGCGGCGCCGGGTTTAATCTCCCGCGCCGCGCACAGGGCGGCGGCGCGACCGAAGACGATCAGGTCCAGCAAGCTGTTCGAGCCGAGGCGGTTGGCGCCGTGCACCGAGACGCAGGCAGCCTCACCGATGGCCATCAGCCCGGGCACGATATGGTCGGGGTTGCCGTCGCGCAGCGTGACCACCTGGCCGTGGTAATTGGTGGGGACGCCGCCCATGTTGTAGTGCACCGTCGGCAGCACCGGGATGGGCGCCTTGCTCACGTCCACCCCGGCAAAGATACGCGCCGATTCGGCGATGCCAGGCAGGCGCTCGTGAATCACTTCCGGCCCCAGGTGTTCCAGGTGCAGGTGCAGGTGGTCGCGTTCCGCGCCGAGGCCGCGCCCCTCGCGGATCTCAATGGTCATGGAACGGCTCACCACATCGCGGGATGCCAGGTCCTTGGCATTCGGCGCATAGCGTTCCATGAAACGCTCGCCTGCGGAGTTGGTCAGGTAACCGCCTTCGCCGCGCACCCCCTCGGTAATCAGGACGCCGGCGCCGTAGATGCCGGTGGGATGAAACTGGATGAACTCCATGTCCTGCAGGGGCAGGCCGGCGCGCAGCAGCATGGCATTGCCGTCCCCGGTGCAGGTATGCGCCGAGGTGCAGGAAAAATAGGCTCGGCCGTAGCCGCCGGTGGCCAGCACCACGGTATGGGCGCGAAAACAGTGCAACTGGCCTTGCTCCAAGTCCCAGGCCAGCACGCCGCGGCAGGCGCCGTCTTCGTCCAGGATCAGGTCGATGGCAAAATATTCGATGAAGAACTCGGCGTCATGTTTAAGTGATTGCTGGTACAAGGTATGCAGGATGGCGTGGCCGGTGCGGTCGGCTGCGGCGCAGGTGCGCTGCGCGATGCCCTCGCCGAAGTTCGTGGTCATGCCGCCGAACGGACGCTGGTAGATCTTGCCGTCCGTGGTGCGCGAGAACGGCACGCCGTAGTGTTCCAGTTCAATCACCGCGGCCGCGGCCTCCTTGCACATGTACTCGATGGCGTCCTGATCGCCGAGCCAGTCCGACCCCTTTACGGTGTCGTACATGTGCCAGCGCCAGTCATCCGCGCCCATGTTGCCCAGCGCCGCGCTCATGCCGCCCTGCGCCGCCACAGTATGGCTGCGGGTGGGGAACACCTTGGTGATACAAGCGGTTTTCAAGCCTTTTTCCGCCATGCCGAAGGTGGCGCGCAGGCCGGCGCCGCCGGCGCCTACCACCACCACGTCATAGTCATGCCGGACCAGCGGGTAAGCCGCAGCCATCGCCTATACTCCCAGGTTCACCAGCAGCACGGCCAGCAGCGCCGCGCCGGCGCCCAGGGTTACCAGTAACCGGGTCAGGGTAATGGCTGTATGCTTCTTGCCGGTATCTGCAATGTAGTCTTCGAGTACTTCCTCCAGCCCGAGCAGGGCATGGTAATACAGGGCCGGTAGCAGCAGGATGAACAGGATGGTCGTGGCCGGCGTCGCCAGCCAGGCGCGCACGACCGCATAATCCAACGACGTCAGCATGGAGCACTCATAGATCAACCACAGGCTGAGTGGCAGTAGCGCCACCGCCGACAAGCGCTGATACCACCAGCGTCGCACACTGCTGCCGGCGCGCCCGCTCACGTGGCGCGGCCCACGCAGAAGGTGATAATCGTCAGCGCCAACGTCACGATGATCACGGCGTAACCACTGCGGTAGGCGGCGCTGAGCTCCAGCCCCCAGCCCAGGTCCCAGCACAGGTGGCGAATGCCGTTGCAGAGATGGTAATACAGCGCAAACAGGAACGCGCCGACGACACCTTGCCCGTACCAGGCAGTCACGTGCGCGTTGACCAGATCATACACCCCCGCGCCCGCGGCGATTGCCAGCAGCCACGCGCTCAACAACAACGCGCCAACGCTGAGCGCCACGCCGGTGATGCGGTGCAGGAAGGACAATACCGAGGTCAGCTGTGGCCGATATTGCAAAAACGGCGACAGCGGTGTTGCCGAACCAGTCATAAGTTACCCACGGAAAAAGGCGTATTATACAGAATTGGTTCCGGTTGAATGATTCTTTTCCGCCAGCTACGCCAGGTAAAGCTGCTAGTCGTAAGCCATCATCTCAAACACGCTGATGAGCGGCAGGTGGTCGGAATAGGGCGCCGCGCGCACGTCAAAACAGGTCTGCTCTTCGATTGCCAGGGCGTCCAGCGCCTGGTTGTAGATGATGTGGTCGATGGCAAACGGGTATTTGCGGATATAAGGTTGCGGGTGTTTCATGCCATGCAGCGCTTTTTCCAGGTCCACGTAGGCATTGCCGACGCCGGCCTCCAGGCGCAGCCAGACCTCATCGCTTAACTGGTCGAGTTGACGGTTGAAATCTCCGGCGATAATAAAATCCTGACCGGCGTCGGCACGGGCGCCGATCCAGTCGGCCAATACCTCGACCTGTTGCCACAGCAGACGGCAGCTGTTGTTGGCCTTACGCCCGTTGACAGACTGGTAGGTGCATCTTGACTTGAGATGGATGGAGAGCAGGTGTAACGGCGCGCGGATATGCCGCGCCGGAGTAGTTGTTGCCCGGGTAGATGTTGAACCAGCAGAGGTTGAATCGGTGGACATTGACCCGGCAGAGGTTGGCCGGACGCGTTCCCGGCCGCTCGGTTCCAGCACCAGGTAAACCCCCCAGCGCCCGGAAGCATAAGCGCCTTGCAACGCCTTGACGTCGGGTTGGCGCACTGCCCGCAGCCCCAGGCGGTTGCCGATGTCCTTGCGCACGGCAAACCCGGTGCGTTGCATCAGCCGGTAGTTGGGGCCGTCGTAGCACTGCGAGAAGGTCCGGGTGGGCCGGGCAGAGATGTAAACGTCGTAGTCCGCCGCCGGGAAAATACGTGCGGCCGCTTGCTGGTTTTCCACTTCCTGGAAGGCGATCACATCGGCGCGGATTTGTTCCAGATAACGCCTGATGGCCTGGTACTCGGCGCCATCCCGCCCCCGGCAGCCCTGGCCGTCCGCCGCCGCAAGGTGTTCGATATTCCAGCTTGCCAGGGTGAAGGTGCGGTCGGCAGCGGCTACCGGGAAGGGTGTTATAACCAGCGCCAGGAGGATACACCAGCGCCGGGCTATATGTTCAAAAATCCACACAACGGCCGTTCCGCTCCCAGTCGCCGTAACGGGTAGGCTCCGGGCCCTTGGGTCCGCCGGTTTCTCCTGACTTATGCTCTTGGGGCTTACTTTCTTGGGGCTTACTTTCTTGGGACTTGGTATCTTCGGGCTTATTTTCCCTGCCGCCCGTATGCGGACGGACGGAATGACGGACAGAAGGAATTTTCATTTAAGGGCCTGCTCTGTGTTAATCTGTGTGCAGCTGCGTTATCTGCGGATAATCATCAAGTATACATGAGCCATAACGGAATGGAATCTCCCCAAATTTCTCCATTTGAACTGCCGATCCTGATCCATTACCGGCCTTCAAGGCAGGTTGCCGTATTTAATTCCGTGCTCCATGTCGGGGCTGTGTGCTGCCTGTTCCTGGCACAGCTGCCGCTCGTTGTCAGCGTACTGATCACGGCAATTATCCTGGGTCATTACGGTTGCTACCTCAGGCGCGTGCTGGGTCCGCAACAGCTCTGTTTGCAGTTGGACCGGCACGAGCGCTGGCTGCTGCTGCAAGCCGGGCAGGAGGCCGTGGAGCTGCGCCTGTTGCCCGGCGCCCTGGTGCATCCCCGGGTGGTCGTCCTGTGTTTCCGCGAACCTGACGGACGCACCCGTTCCTGTGTCCTGACCCACGACAACCTGGACGCGCAGACTTTACGGCGGCTGCGGGTAAGGTTGCGCTGGAGCAAGTGAGGGGAGCAAGCAGGGGAGCGAGCAACAGTTACGGAATTGGCCCAATAATGCTATCATGCGACCCGATACCCGTTACCACAAATCTCCGATCTCCGATGTTAACCACACATGTACTCGATACCGCGCACGGCTTGCCGGCCGTGGGCATGAGTATTGAGTTGTACGCCGTCGCAGCGGCTACACGCACCCTGGTGAAAACTGCTGTCACCAACCACGACGGGCGTTGCGATGAGCCGTTGCTAAAGACGCAGGATTGCCGGGCCGGCGTGTGGGAACTGGTGTTCCATACCGCTGAGTATTTCCGCGCGCAGGGGGTGGAACTGCCGGACCCGCCTTTTCTGGATCGGGTCAGCCTGCGCTTCGGCATGACTGCCGCCGGGCGCTACCATGTGCCATTGCTGGTCTCGCCCTGGAGTTACAGCACTTACCGCGGCAGTTGAGCAGACGACTTGGTGAGATATGCAGGTTAAGCCATTCCTGAAACCAGGACAACACGGGGCGATACACTTTTTGTTGGATGGGCGCGTGCATGAAGTGACGGATGTTGCGCCGACCACCACCATCCTGAATTACCTCAGGGAAACATTGCAGCGCACCGGCTCCAAGGAAGGTTGCGCCGAGGGCGATTGCGGCGCCTGTACCGTAGTTCTGGCTGAAGTTCCGGGCAAGTCGGGGGCGCCACAGCAAGTGCGGTTTCGCGCCGTCAATTCCTGCATACAGTTCCTCCCGACCCTGGACGGCAAGGCCTTGTACACCGTAGAGAGCCTGGCCCGGCTCAGCAGCGCCGACCTGCATCCGGCGCAACAGGCCATGGTGGACTGCCATGCCTCCCAGTGCGGTTTCTGCACGCCCGGTTTTGTGATGTCATTGTTTGCCCTGTACCGGCATAATGCCAGCCCCACGCGGGCACAGGTCGAGGATGCGCTGTCCGGCAACCTGTGTCGCTGTACCGGCTACCGCCCCATCATCAGCGCTGCGCAAAAAATGCACGACTACGGCCCGGACCTGCTCGATGAGCCGGACTTGTTACGACAACTTGAGCAACTGCGCCCCAACGGCGCACTGGAGTTGCCGGCCGCAAAAGACCTCCCGGAAAACGCCGCAGAACGCTATTTTGCGCCGCATAGCATGACTGAACTGACGCAACTGTTGTTGCGCCACCCGCAAGCCACTATCCTGGCCGGCGGCACCGATGTGGGTTTGTGGGTGACCAAGCAGCACCGCACCTTGCCCATGATTATCTACCTGGGCGGCGTGGCTGAGCTGGACTACATTAAAACGACCCGGGAATATATCGAAATCGGCGCCGCAACCAGCCTTACCGATGCGTTTGCGGCCTTAGCTGAACACTATCCCGAACTGTTTGAAATCATGCGCCGCTTTGCCTCGCCGCCGATCCGCAACGCCGGCACCTTGTGCGGCAACATTGCCAATGGCTCGCCCATCGGCGATTCCATGCCGGCGCTGATCAGCCTGGACGCAGAACTGGCGCTGCGGCGCGGCGAGTGGACACGCACCCTGCCACTGGACGAGTTTTACCTGGGCTACCGTGAAACCGCTCTGCAACCTTCCGAGTTTGTGCAAGCGGTGCGCGTGCCGCGCCGCCCCGGCGCCGGCCGGCATTTTCGTTCCTTTAAGGTCGCCAAGCGTTACGACCAGGACATCTCCGCAGTTTGCGGGGCGTATTGCGTGCGCCTGGAGCAGGACGAGGTGGTCGAGGCGCGCATCTGCTACGGCGGCATGGCGGCCGTGCCGCAACGGGCCCGGCGCTGCGAAGCGGCGTTACACGGCCAGCCCTGGAATGAGACCACGCTGGCAACGGCCATTGCGGCGCTGGCAGAGGATTACCAACCGTTGACCGATATGCGCGCCACAGACAGCTACCGCCGGTGCGTGGCCGGTAACCTGCTGCAACGGTTTTACCTGGAAACCACAGGCGTTGAGGCTTCAATATGGGCGTCGTAAGTAGTGACCAGGGCGCGCGTACTGATATTGCCATGACTGACAAGGAAAAAACATCCGGCGTCGGTCAGGCGTTGCCGCATGAGAGCGCGCGCCTGCACGTTAGCGGGGCTGCCGAGTACACGGATGACCAGCCGGAACCGCGCGGGATGTTGTACGCGGCCATCGGTTGCAGCGCCAAAGCCCATGCCCGCATCCGGCATATCGACCTCGCTGAAGTGTACGCCGCGCCGGGCGTCGTGGAGGTGCTCAGCGCCGCCGATATTCCCGGCGACAATAACCACGGCCCGATGGTGGCGGATGACCCCGTGTTTGCCGATGGTCTGGTGGAATACGTGGGACAGTCTGTGTTCGCAGTGCTGGCCGACAGCGTGCTCCACGCGCGTCAGGCTGCGCGCCGCGCCCGCATTGACTATGAAGAATTGCCGGCCATTCTCGATATCGACACGGCCCTGGCACAGCAGTCCTTCGTGCTGCCGTCACAGACCCTGGTCCGTGGCGAACCGGATCAGGCCATAGCCGCCGCGCCGCACCGACTGCAAGGGCGCCTGCGTATCGGCGGCCAGGACCACTTCTACCTGGAAGGGCAGGTCGCCGTCGCCCATCCTCGCGAAGACGGCGCCATGCTGGTGCAGGCTTCCACCCAGCATCCTACTGAGGTGCAACATCTGGTCGCGCACGCGCTGGGCAAATCGTCCAAGGATGTGGTGGTGGAATGCCGGCGTATGGGCGGCGGCTTCGGCGGTAAGGAAACCACGCCGGCCCTGTTCGCGGTGATTGCCGCAGTGGGCGCGCACAAGACCGGGCGGGCCGTGAAACTGCGGGTCGATCGCGACGCCGACATGACCATCACCGGCAAACGTCACGCCTTTCGTATTGACTACCAGGTCGGCTTCGACGCCAGTGGTCGCATCTGCGGCCTGACCCTGGAACTGGCTTCGGATTGCGGGCGTTCGGCTGACCTGTCCGGCCCCATTAACGTACGCGCCATGTTCCACAGCGACAACTGCTATTTCCTGGAACATGTGCGCATCATCTCCCACCGTTGCAAGACCCACAAGGCCTCCAACGTGGCCTTCCGCGGGTTCGGCGGCCCCCAGGGGATGATGGGGATTGAGAATGTCATGGATGACATTGCCCGCTTTCTTGACAAGGACGCGCTGGATGTGCGCAAAATCAACTTCTACGGTAAGCGGGAGCGGAATGTCACGCCGTACAACATGACGGTGGAAGACAATATCATCCGGGAACTGACGGCTGAGCTGGAACAAAAATCCGCTTACCGGGAGCGGCGCCAGACGGTGCAGGCTTACAATGCCAAGGGCGGGGTACTCAGACGGGGTATCGCGCTGACCCCGCTGAAGTTCGGGATTTCGTTTACCGCCACCTTCTACAACCAGGCCGGCGCCTTGTTGCATATCTACCGCGACGGCAGCATCATGCTCAACCACGGCGGCACTGAGATGGGGCAGGGGTTATATACCAAGGTGGCCCAGGTCATTGCCGCAGAGTTCCAGGTCGATCAGGGTCGCATCAAGTGCACTGCGGCCAATACCGGGAAGGTGCCGAACACCTCCGCCACGGCGGCCTCTTCCGGCAGTGACCTGAACGGCATGGCCGCCAAGGCGGCCGCGGCTGCCATCAGGCGTCGCCTGACAAAGTTTGCCGCGGAGCATTACTGCGTGCCGCGTACACAGGTGCGTTTTACGCCATCCGGGGTGCGGGTGGGGCAACAACTGGTCGATTTTGCCGGGTTGTGCGAACAGGCTTACCTGGCGCGTATTTCCCTGTCCGCAACCGGCTATTACCGCACGCCCAAGCTCAATTACGACCCGGAGACCCTGACCGGTCGCCCGTTTTTCTATTTTGCCTACGGCGCCGCGGTCACTGAAGTGTTGCTCGACACCCTCACCGGCGAGCACCGCATAGTGCGGGTGGATATCCTGCATGACGCCGGCGCGTCACTGAACCCGGCTATCGACTTAGGGCAGGTCGAAGGCGGCTTCCTGCAAGGCGCAGGCTGGCTCACCGGCGAGGAATTATGGTGGGACGCCGCCGGTCGGTTAATGACCCATGCCCCGTCCACCTACAAAATCCCCACCGTCAGCGACTGGCCACAGGAATTTAACGTGGAACTGATAGACTGGGGCAGGAACCGGGAACAGACCATCTACCGTTCCAAGGCAGTGGGTGAACCGCCCTTCATGCTGGGCATTTCGGTTTTTCACGCCCTGAAAGACGCCATCGCCTCAGTGCATGGCCCGGTTCACGGCTCAGTTAACAGCTTTGAGTCAAGGCCGGTGTTAAATGCGCCAGCGACCCCGGAGCAGGTGTTGAATTGTGTAGTTCCTTCCTGACGAGTAAAATTTTTCCGTGAAGCATTGTTTTTCAGCCATACAGGCGCTGGTCGCCGACGGTCGGCCTTGTGTACTGGTAACGGTCGCGCACATTGCCGGGTCGGCGCCGCGCGAACCCGGCGCGCGTATGCTGGTCACGGCGACGCAGGTGACGGGCACCATCGGCGGCGGCAATCTTGAATTTGAAGCGGTGCGTATCGCCCGTTCCCGGCTGGAGGACACCGCAGCTGCGGGCGCTCCACGTTTTCTCGAGTTGTTCCCGCTCGGCCCCATGCTGCAACAATGCTGCGGTGGCGCCGTGTTCCTGCATTTTGAAGTGGTCAGGGCGCCGTGCGACTGGCTGCAAGCGGCGGCGCAGCTTGAACAGGATAACGCCCGGGCAATCCTGGTCAGCAGGGTCGCAGAGGATGGGCTACAGACTGCGGGAAAGCTCATTATTACTGCAGCCGGCGTTAGCGGCAGCCTGGGCGATAAGGTACTGGATGAACTCGCGGCAGACCAGGCGCAAGCGCTGCTGGGCGCTGCAAAAGCCGCAAAAACAGCGCCGAAAACAGCCTCATTGCACTCTTTGGTCGAGACCCAATCAACCCTGCCGGACACCACCGATGCGTTGTTTTTTGAAGTGATTGCGCCAAGCGGTTTCCAGGTCGTCCTGTTCGGCGCCGGCCATGTTGGCACGGCCCTGGTAAACGTCCTGGCCAACGTTCCGGATTGCCGCATCACCTGGGTGGACAGCCGTTCTGAACAGTTTCCGTCAGAGTTGCCGGCCAACGTATCGGCCCGCTGTGCCGAAAACCCGCCGGCAGAAGTCGAAACCCTGCCGGAACGGGCGTATTGCCTGGTGATGACCCACGACCATCAACTCGACCAGGACTTGTGTGCCGCCCTGCTGCGCCGCGCGGACCTCGCCTTCCTCGGCCTCATTGGCTCGGCCACCAAGCGCCGCCGTTTCCTGCAAAGACTGCGCGAGCAAGGGCTCAGCGATGCACAACTGCAACGCCTGACCTGTCCCATCGGTATCCCCGGCATAACAGCAAAAGCCCCCGCCGCCATCGCCATTGCTGTCGCCGCCCAGTTGCTGGAAATAAAATCCGCAGATAGCGCAGACTAATACAGATGGAAGCATATATTCTCGAATGGTTGAACCTGCTGCTGCGCTGGACGCATCTGATCGTGGGGATTGCCTGGATCGGGTCTTCGTTTTATTTCGTCTGGCTCGACTTGAACCTCAACGTGCCGCCCCGGGATCCCGAGGACGAGGCGGTGGCCGGCGACCTGTGGGCGGTGCACGGCGGCGGGTTTTACCATGCGCAGAAGTACCGGGTGGCCCCGGGCGAGTTACCTGAGCCGTTGCACTGGTTCAAGTGGGAGGCATACACCACCTGGCTTACCGGGTTTGCCCTGCTGGTGCTGATATATTACCTCAATGCAGAGGTGTATCTGATTGATAAAGCTGTTGCTGACATTACGCCGTTCATGGCGATTGCCACCAGCATCGGCCTGCTGCTGGCGTCCTGGATCGGCTACGACCTGTTATGCCGGAGCGGCCTGAGTGACAGCCGTATCGCGCTGCTCGGGTTCCTGTTGCTGGCGGTCGTGGTTTACCTTGTCTCCCACCTGTTCAGTGGGCGCGGCGCCTATATCCAGATCGGCGCCATGCTCGGCACCATTATGGTTGCCAACGTGTTCTTCGTCATCATTCCGGGACAGCGTGAACTGGTGCGCGCCAAACAGCGCGGCGAGGAACCGGACCCGCTGCCGGGCCTGCGCGGCAAGCAACGCTCGGTGCATAATAACTACCTCACTCTGCCGGTGCTGTTCGTCATGCTCAGCCCGCACTACCCCATCACTTACGCACACGAATACAACTGGTTGCTGCTCATTGTCATCTTCAGCGCCGGGGCGCTGATCCGGCATTTTTTCAACCTGAAAAACCAGGGCCGCCCGGCGCCCGTTTTGGTCATCATCGCCCTGCTGTTACTCGGTCTGGCCGCGTTCATCGCCATCCCCAAATCTGCCTCTGAATCCACTCCCACATCCGTCTCCAATCCCGCTCCCGAATCCATCTCTGCATCCGCGGACGCCCCGCAGCAGGCAGCAACCACACAGGCCCGGGCTCCCGTATCGTTTGCAGAGGTGCGGGAGGTGATCACGCAACGCTGTAACATCTGCCACTCCGCCACCCCCAACCACCCCACCGCCCCGGTGGCGCCCAGAGGCATAATGTTCGACACCCCCGAACAAATCCGGCAATGGACGAAACGCATACATGCCAGCACCGTCACCAGCAAGACCATGCCACTGGCAAACCTGACACAGATAACGGAGGAAGAGCGCGAGCTCATAGCCCGCTGGTACCAGGCGGGCGCGCCTGTTGAATAAGCTGTGATATTTACCGACGTTGTGTATGCGATACGGTTTCGGCCACGACCCCGGGCGAAGTCAGCGCCTGGTTGTACAATAAGGGCTGTTTTATTCCACATCTTCAGGGGCAAGAGGCATGTTGACGTTCCATGCCTCAATCAGCAGCGCCAGTTGGCCTTCGATACGTGCGGTGCGTTGTTGCAGGTCGGTCACGTCTTCCTTAATAACGCCAATCTCGCCTTTTATTCCCGTCATTTCACCTCGTATGCCGCTCTGTCCGTTCAGGATCAATCCGGCCAGCAGGACGCCTACGCTGATGATGCTGATAATAATACTGGTAACATCCGATAATTTGTTCATAACAACCTCCTTCGTTTTATTGTCCGGTCAGTGTAGGTGATTACCGGAATCAGTGCAAGTACTTTTTGTACATATCAACGCTCGTAAGACTCCCGGTAGGCGGCGGGGGAGAGGGGGATCAGGTAGTGTTGTGGGTGTTTGAGGATTTTGTCGCGGGCGGCTTGCAGGGTGGCCTCGCCGGCGTAGCTGACGGAGGAGCGCAGGTGGCCGCGGATGCGGTGCAGGATGTCCTTGACGCTGCCTTTGTAGGGCACTTGCAGCTCCTGGCCTTCCGGCGGGGTGTCGAGGGCGGCGTCGAGCGCCTCGGCGTTGTCCGGGTCGTAATGCGATTCCAGCACTGCTTCCGGCGAGGTCATGCCGCGGTAGATCTTTTTCTTGGTGTGGGTGACCGGGTCTTCGATGACCCGGCCGGGGGCTTCGTCGGTGCCGGACAGGGCGCTGCCCAGCATCACCGTGGTGGCGCCGCAGACCAGCGCCAGAAAAATGTCCTTGTCGGTATTGATGCCGCCGTCGGCCATGATCGGGATGGAATCTTCCAGCGCCTGCCAGGCTTCCCGTATAGCTTGCAGTTGCGGCACGCCGGCTGCGGTCTCCAGGCGCGTGCGGCAGCCGCGTCCGGGTCCGACGCCGACTTTGACCGCATCGGCGCCGATGGCGCGCATGAACCGGGCGCCCGCTGCCGTCGCCACGTTGCCGCACACTAACGGCACGTTGCCGAAACGCCCGCGAAACTCATTCACGGCTATTTCCATCACCGTGGAATGGCCGTGGGCGATGTCAATGAACAAGCAGTCCGCGCCCGCTTCGAGCAGGGCTGCCGAGCGCTCCAGATAATCGCCGCGGGCGCCGATGGCGGCGCCCACCAGCAAGCGGCCCTTGTCGTCCTTGCTGGAGTAGGGCCGTTCGCGCAGGGAAAAGATGTCCCGGCGCGTGATCAAGCCGTGAATGCGCCGTTCGGCATCGACCAGCGGCAGGCGTTCGATACGGTGTTCAAACAAAACCTCGGAAGCCTGCTCGGTGGAAATACCGGGCGCATCGACCACCAACCGCTCAAAAGGCGTCATAAAACGCTCCACCGGCTGCTCGTCATGCGTGCGGTTCCAGGGCATATCCCGCCGCGACAGCAGGCCAGCCAGGATATTGCTGCCCGGCTCCGTCTCGATAAGAATGCCGGTGATGGCATGTTGCGCGGCAAATTTCCGCGCCTGTCGGATGGTGGCGCCCAACGGCAGGCACAGGGGTTGTTTGATGACTGCGCTCTGGCTGCGTTTGATCTGGGCTACTTTGCGCGCCTGCCGCTCGATACTCATGGCGCGGTGGATGACGCCGATACCGCCCTCCGTCGCCATGGCCTGAGTCATCTCGGCGCCGGTCACGCTGTCCATGTTGGAGGAGACGATGGGCAACTCCAGGGACAGCGAGCCGGTCAATACGCTACGCAAGCTGAGGTCCCGGCGCGTCTCCGTAATGCCTTTCTGCGGGCGGAACAGAAAGTCGTCGAAGGTTTTACCGCTCCAGAAGGTGGTGTCAGTGCTGGTCATGGTTGGAGCGTATTATGCAGCACAAGCCGTTCCTGTGCAAACGAGAATCTGGTGGATAAAGGGTCGTTTCTAAGGGATTGTCTTTAAGAGTTGGGGCCAGTGTCCGCGACAAGCTGACGGCGTGAAAGTTTGGCAAACACGCCGTCCCGGGCCATGAGCTGGTCGTAGTCGCCGCTTTCGACAATGCGGCCTGAGTCGAGCACATAAATCTTTTCAACGTCGCGAATGGAGCTCAGGCGATGGGCAATGACGATGCGGGTGACGTTGAGCTGTTTGAGCGAGGCCTGCACAATCGCTTGCGCGCGATTGTCCAGCGCGCTGGTGGCTTCGTCAAACAATAAAATGCGCGGTTTGCGCGCCAGCGCGCGGGCGATGAGCAGGCGCTGTTTCTGCCCCACGGAAAGCCCGGCGCCGTCTTCCGGCAGGAT
This sequence comes from Gammaproteobacteria bacterium, assembly GCA_026709915.1. Lineage (GTDB taxonomy): Bacteria > Pseudomonadota > Gammaproteobacteria > Eutrophobiales > Eutrophobiaceae > JAAXHV01. Next base: position 20,635 of record JAPORZ010000058.1, on the reverse strand, counting down.
GGTGCGCAAGTCCATGGGCATGGCGCGCACATCGTCTTCCAGCGCCGCCGCGCGCAACGCCGCCCAGGCGTCGTTCGGGCTCAACGGCGACATGCCGGCGATGTTCTCAAAAACGCTGCCGGCCATGATCCTGCCATGTTGCAGCACCACGCCCAGATTGCGTCGCACCTCGTTCAGGTTGAGGCTGGACAGGTTGTGTCCGTCCAGGAAAACAGTGCCCGCATCCGCTTGCTCAAACCCCAGCAGTAACCGATAGAGGGTGGATTTGCCACAACCGGACGGGCCGACAAACGCCACATAGTCACCCTGGTTAATGGCAAATGACAGGTTGTCTATTACCTTGGGACCGTCCCGTTCATAGCGGAAGCTGACGTTGGCAAATTCCAGGTTGCCCTTGATGATGCCGGGGTCGATGCCGTCGGTGGTCAACTCAGGTTCGGCCGTCAGCGCCGGTTTTACCCGTTCCAGCAGCGGCAGCGCGCCGGCCAGGGCGCTGGCGGCGCTGGTCAGGCCGAGCACGGCGCCGGTGAGCTGGCCGAAGGCGGCGTTAAATGATAAAAAATCGGCCAGATTGAAGTCCGGCTGCGCGCCGGCGCCGAGTAACTGGTAATGCACGAAGGCCAGCAGCAGCAACAGCGCCAGCGGTTGGAAGGCGCTGCCGACCACCTGTTGGCCCGCGCCCCAGTGCAGCGCCGCGAGGTTTTCCTGTTGCTGTTCGGCATAGCGCCGCGCCCAGTGCGCCAGCGCGTAATTCTCCGCGTGCGCCACCCGCAGCTTGGCGAGGCCGCTGAGCAACTGAAATATGAAACCGTCGAGCGCGCCCTGGCAACGAAACATGGTGCGATAGCGCCGCAGTTGCCCCATGGAGAAAAACCAGGTGGCGCCGGCCAGCGCCAGCAGCAATGCACAAGTGACCAGGGCCAGACTCCAGCTGTAATAAAACATCAACGCCAGACTGAACACAGAGAAGATGCCGCTGAACGCCGTTTGCGCCGCAGCCCCGGCCAGCAGGCGGCGCGCTTCACTGATGCCGTTGGCGCGATCGGCCAGGTCACCGGCGGTATAGTCGCGAAAAAACGGCGGCGGTAGGGACACCAGCCGGTTCCATACGGCAGTCTGCAAGCGCTCATCCACGCGCCCCTCCAGGCGCAGCAACGCCAGCGCTTGCACAATGCTGAACAGCGCGCCGCCAACGGCAGCCAGCGCCAGCGCGCCCAGGGAGGCGACCCACAATGCGGTTTCCGCGCGCGGGATAAAATCGGCCAGGAGCCTGCCGGTCAGAATCGGCGTTAACAGGGCCAGTAATCCGCCCAACAGGCCCACCACCAGCATGGCGCGCACATCCTCACTGCGTCCTTGCAGGGCGTAGCGGATAATCGTCTTGTTGTCGTCGATACGGTCGGGCAGCGGTGCGTAAAGCATGATGCCGCGCGCGGTAATCTGCGCGGCGCCGGCGGCCGTGAGCGGGATGCTGGCGCCGGTTTTCGGGTCTGTTACGCGATAGCGGCCGCGGGCGCCGGCGAGTATCGCCAGCGGCTCAGGTGCAGCGCCGTCAGCAGCCTTAAAGCCGACAAAAGAGGGTCCGTCGCGACGCCACCAGTCCGGCGCCAGTTGCAACTCACGGGTCTTGATGCCGTTACGCCGGGCCAGGTTGTTGACGGTCTTTTCCGGGTCGGAGTCCTCGAAATGTTCCGGTATCGCCAACGTTGCGCCGATATGCTCGGCCACCAGTTTCGTTGCGGTTTGCAGCGCGGTCTGCGCCTGCTCCTGTGCGTGGCCGGCGCGCGCGCCGCGTCCCAGGATTTGGCTGAAACCCTGCATGGCGCCCGCCACCGCGCGCCGTTGCGCTACATGCGCGCGTTGCCGTTGCCGGCGCAGATCAATGTCGGCTGCTTGCGCGGCCAGCGCCGAGTATTCCAGGTGCAGCGCCCCGAAGCGGTCGAACCCGGCCCAGAGTTCCCCTCTTGCCAGCGCTTCCGGGGTGTACATGCCGGTGACCTCGGCGTCGGCAACCGGTACGCACCAGGTGCGTTCGGTGAGCGGCAGCAACGGCTGCCCCGGCGTCACGGTCAGTTCGTCGCGCCCGAACACGGCCAGGGGTTGGTCCGCCTTGACCCAGATTACGTCGTTATGCTGAGCGCTGAGCGCGGCGCCGGCGGCGCAGAGAACGTCCGGATCTGCTTCCAGCAGGCGCGGGTGCACGGTCTGGACCAGGTCTTGATCCAGACCGGCAGCTAAGTGGAAGACCCAATCATCTATCCAGTTCAGCGCATGCACGTCCACCCCGTCGGCGGCAATGCCGGCGCGTTGCCCCGTTATAATGACGGCGCTCAAGGACGGCACGGCCAGCAATCCGAAGCTGCGTTGGCGCACGCGCGCCGGGACGCTGCCGAAGGCCATCTCCCCGGCGTTGATGCGCGCCACAAACCGCCGCCGCCCGGTGACTGTTTGCTGTGTCACCTCGGCCACGAAGATATCCAGATAACCTTGTTCAACCAGATATACTTGCTCAGGAGTATCCAACGGGAACGGGCGGTTGGCGCCGGTTTTAAGGCGGGCGCCCTGCAAGCGGTCAAGAAAATCCGGCGTTGCCATGGGTTCAGTCCGAGCTGACCAGGGTCCGGTACAGACCGGGCTGAGCAATGAGTTCCTCGTGCACGCCGCGTTGCACGATGCGCCCCTGCTCAAGTACGATGATTTCATCTGCGTCGCGCACTGCGCTGAGCCGGTGCGCGACGATCAGGCAGGTGCAGCCGCGCCGGCGCAGATTGTCATCAATGCTCATCTCGGTGAGCGGGTCCAGCGCCGAGGTTGCCTCGTCCAGCGCCAGTATGGCCGGATTGCGCGCCAGCGCCCGCGCCAGTTCCAGGCGCTGGCGCTGGCCGCCGCTGAAGTTGCGGCCGTTCTCTTCCACGGGCGCGTCGTACTTCAACGGTCGGGACACGACCACATCATGGAGCATGGCGTCGCGCAATGCCCGCACGATGTCCCGTTCGGCAATGGTGCGATCCCATAAACCTACGTTATCCCGCACGCTACCCTCAAACAGCACAATTTCCTGATCGACATGGGCCACCATTTCGGCGAACCGGCGCGGCGCTATCGTTTCCAGACGCTCGCCGTCGATAAGCACTTCGCCTGACCAGGGTTGCAACAACCCGCACACCAGTTTGGCAATAGTTGACTTGCCGCTGCCGGAACCGCCCACCAGCGCCACGCGCTGGCCGGGGCGCACGGACAGGCTGAAATTCTCAATTAACGGCGCTTCCGCCACGTTAAAGCCGAAGGTCACCTGCTCCAGTTCAATGGCGCCGCGCGGCGCCGGCGCGGTCGTTTCCGGTTGCTCGGCATTGAGGCCGCGCACGGCGCGCGTATCGGCGCGGTAGTTCAGCACGTCATCAATGCGCGCCAGATCGCCCCTGATCAGTTGCAGGTTGGCGCCGAAATTGACCAGCCCTGCCACCGGCGCCGAGAAACTCAGGGCCAGACTTTGGAACGCCACCAGCGCGCCGATGCTCAGCGCGCCGTCCATGATGCGCAGCCCGCCCACGCCGAGAATGGCAACCACGCTCACTGCGGTGAGCAGCGGCGGGACCACATTTGCCAGTGCGTTCACCAGTCCCAGGCGTTGTTGCGCACTGAGGGCATTGGCGTGGATGCCGGCCCAACGCGAGAAAAAATCATCTTCGGCGCCGTTGGCCTTGAGCGTTTCCATGATCTGCAAGCCGTTGATGGACGCGCCGGCAACCTTGCCGGTTTCTTTTAACAACCTGCGGTAGGCATTATCCCGGGCCTGCGCGGCCAGTTGCAACGCGGCCAGATTGAGCGTGGCCACGATGAAGGTGAGTAGTGTCAGGGTCAGGTCATAAGCGAGCATGACGCCAGCGTAGATCGCCATCGTCAACAGGTTCACCATGTTCACGGCCAGCTCACCGGACAGCAGGCGCGCCACGCGGTCGTTGGATGTGACCCGATCGGCCACATCGCCAGCGTAGCGTTGACTGAAAAATAACGTGGGCAGGGTGGCCACGTGCCAGAAAAAGCGCGTAGTCATCACGATCGACAGCTTGGTTTCCAGTCGCGCCAGTAAGGTGCGTTGCAGCCAGGTCAGGGCTGCTTGTATGACTGCGGCCAGCAACAGCCCAAACAGCAGAGGCAGCATCCAGTCGCCGTGTTGCCGCACCAGCACATCGTCGATAAAGGCTTTCAACAGCGTCGGCGTTGCCACGCCCGGCAGCGCCAGCCCCAGGGTTGCCAGGATGATAAAAAACAGTGGCTGTTTGACCTGTCCCAGGTAGCGGGTCAGCCCGCGCACCAGCGAGGGCCGACCCCCGGGTTCAGGTTTGAATTGCGGTCCCGGCTCGAAACAGAAACACGCGCCTGAATAGTGTTCGTCAAATTCAGCCAGTGAGATACGGTGACGGCCGTCATTCGGGTCATTGATATAGACCTTGTCGCCGCGGATGCCCTCCAGCGTGACAAAGTGGTTGAAGTCCCAGAACACCACCATGGGCAAGGCAAAATCGGTCAGGCGTTCCCGCGCGCAGCGAAACCCGCGCGCCTCCAGGCCGTACTCGCGCGCCGCCCGCATCATGTTGGCGGCGTTGCTGCCGTCCCGGGATACGCCGCAGCGCACGCGCAGCAGCTCCAGTGGCGTGTAACGATCAAAATAGGCCAGTATCATCCCCAGGCAGGCGGCCGCGCATTCCGTGGTTTCCATCTGCAGCACGGTGGGCACTGCGCGTCGCCGCCTGGTAGAGATACGGGTTAAAAACTTGCTCAAAAGTCCAGTTTCTCCTTGAGCCATGGCATCAGCAATGCCGCCGGACGGCGACTTGCCACGCGTACTTCAACCCGGGCCAGGGCGCCCGGCGTCAGTTGCAACGGCGCCGCGTGCGACGAGGTCCAGGCATAACCGCTGGCCGTGGCGGGGTCCGGCAGCAGTCGGATGCGGCCCTGGTAGGGCGCGCCGTGATGGCTGAAGGCCTGGGCCAGCTGCTCATTGCGCAACGTCGCCATCATGCCGTCGAGGCTTACGGGAAACTCGGAGCGCTGTTCCACCTCTCCCAGCAGGTAGCCGAATTCCGCGCGCGGCGCCGAGGCCAGCGTCACCAGCGCGGTCATGCCCGCGGCAATGCGCTTGCCTTCCGCCGGTGGCGCAAAGAACAGCGCTTCGAGGTCGGGCGCGCCGGTTTCCAGACTGAGTAGCGGCGCGCCCGGCGTCAGTCTGGCGCCGACCTGCGCCTTGAGTTCGGTGACCCGTCCGGCAGCCGGCGCCAGCACGCGCCAGGACTGTATGACTGCGCTCAAGGCATTGACCTGACGTTGCGCCTCGGCGTGTTCTGTGCGGGCCTCACTTGCCCGCGCCGCGAGCGTGTGGCGGCGGCGCAGGTCTGCCGCTTCCATCTCATCACGCCGGCGCAGGGCGTCGGTCAGGTTGCGTTGCGCCTCATCCAGGGCTTGCTCGCCCCGTTCCACCCGGGTCTGGTTGGCGACGCCCCGCGCCAGCAGCGCCCGATCCTTGTCCAGGCGCGTTTGTGTGGTCTCCAGCAACTCACGACCGGAGCGTTCAAGCTCGTCCAGGCGCGCCCGGCGCGCGGCCAGATTGCGATCTAACAGTACGCCTTCCCGGCGCGCCTCGGCTGTGCGCTGTTGCAGCGCTGCGGCCCATTCCCGTTGCAGGGTCTGCGCGCCGGCGTGACGTTCCAGTATCTCCGCGTCCACCAATTCGGCCACCGGATCGCCCTGGGCAACAGCGGCGCCCGGTTGCGGCAGGATACGCGCCAGCGTACCGGACGCGGGTGCGGTGACATCAACAATGGCGCCGCCGCGGCGGATGATGAGGCCCTCTGCCTCCACGTAGGTGGATACCTCGCCCAACAGCGCCCAGGCTATAATCGCTGCCAGCACAGTGAGCAGGGTCAGCAACGCCAACCAGCCCTTGGGCGTGGTGACATACAAGGCCCGATCCAGGTGCTCGGGAGCGCCAAGGCGCGTCACCTGCTGGTCTTGGGGGATGTCTTTCATGCTTGTGCCATGGCGGGTTATACGCGTAGCCAAACCGCAAGGCAGCCGCATGACACAACCCAAGCTGCCCAAAGGCGGGGTCCGGGATGAACCCCATGATGAAAAGGCAGCATATTACTATGCTGCACGAGTATCTGAAACTATCTGGATGACATCAATACACGGGCGCCTCTAAAAATTAGAGGCGCCCGTGCAGCAAAGTATCTCAAACTGCCGAAAGCACCCTTGCTAGCGCGACGGCCGGTCTGGGGCGTCAGTGGAATAGTACGCGTGGTTACTGCCCAGAGTCGAATTTGAATGGACTTGGCCACTGGGAGGCTCCGACCTGCCGCCGGCGATTTCTTTTGCCTCTTCCTCAGTCAGTTCTTCTGCAACATCGTTCTTAACTACCGTAGTTTTGTCTTTCATGATTTTCTCCCAGGTTTTAGCGAATTGCGGGGCGGATTGTAACATATTCGGCAAGCGGTTGCAACCTGAAAAACTTTCCCTAAAAAAGTTTCGCAGAAGTTCCCGTTATCTGTCTGGCTGTCTGCATCTCTACATGGTCAAAGGCGGGGCTGTAATGGTTGATGTCTCTGTCAGTCATGCCGGCATCCTTGAACAAGCCACGCCAGCGCCCGGCTATCACGTCAGTCATGTTGCTGAGCATTTTGACAGCCGCATCCTGTGCCAGGTCAAAATAAGGCGCAGCTTCAAGAGCTGCTTCAATAGAGGCCTCGTTGCCGCTGAGTTCACTGATCCCGGTTTTGAGAGAACGGTGGCGTAGCGGTTGCGGATTGATATCGAAGGCAGGTGAGAGTTGCCAGCGATTGTTGCCCGCATACAGAAAACCGTGGTTTTGCAGGTGGTCGTCATTGTTGGAAACCAGAATGTAAAACAGAATCCGACGGTACAGTTCATGCATTTGCTCTTTGGGCTCCTCGCAGTGGGCAACCATCATGTCCACAATATCGGTGTAGTAAACCGGTTCGGGCGCATCCCGACCCATGAACGTTCTGGCAGAGATGTAGGGGATACGCGCCCGGCCTCTCCGGTCAAACCTGGCAATGACCGCAACAGGGTAGTCTGTATTCCCAAGCTCTAGTCGAGACGCGGCGGCGTTGATGCCGACCAGTCCGGCCAGTTTCAGGGTCGCTGCTTCGGCCCGTTCAACCGGAACCCGGTCACGGGTTGAGGTAAACTTGATGATGGACAGCGTCCCATTATCATCCATACCGGATTTTGGTCGCGCCCCCCCCAGTGAACCGACGTAACCCTGCAATTCATCAAGAAACGCCTTGTCCATGCTCGAATTTGTCTCCCAGGTATGCGCCAGCTGCTGCAGGTCCGACAGCTCAACAAGACGCGGCACTCGTGGGTTTACCGTTGACAGGAAGACACCGTTTTCGTCCTGAAAGCGTAACGCCCCCGTTCTGGTCAGGTCATTGGTTCTGATGAGATAATCAATCTCATCCGCCCTGCGCGCCATGGTTGCGTTTACCAGGGCGCGTCCCCAGGAATCAGGCGATGCATCGGCAATTGCATCCGGCAACGCCAGTGCGGCATTATCCTGGACGCCAGCGCTGAAAAACGGGGCATCAAGCAAGGGCATGGCCGGGGCAATCGCAAAGGCGTCCTTTCGTTCAAGCCACAGCGGCGCATAGCGAAACATGCTGAACTGGCGCTCACCTTCCTTTTCAAATACGAGTTCACCCACCTTGGCGGCCTCATTGCCCAGCATAACCTGAAGGCGAACTACCCTGTTGTTCATGGCGTGCTTTTGACGGTCGTATTTTTACTTGAACGACGAATGCGTTTCGGAAGCGCTTCAAGGTCCATGATCAGGCCGGTGTCATCTGAGGCGATGTCCAGCAAGTCGTGCAGACGCCTGAGCTCGCCGAATGCCAGCAACGCCATGGCCAGTGCCTGAATTGAAACACCGGGGTCACCTTTTTCCAGGCGCCTGACAGTCCCTTCCGACATGCGCATCCTGGCGGCCAGGTCGGCAAGGGTCATGCGCCGTTTACGACGGGCGATGCTGAGATCTCTGCCTAATCGCGTTAGCGTTTTATTAACTGCTATAGATTGTGGATTATTTCTCATAATACACTATAAATAGCAGTTTATAGTCGTGATGTCAAACTAATAGCTCCCCCGGATCGCGCGCGCGGGATTTTAGGGTAAGATCGTACTTTTCAACCGGGCGTTTATCAGTTGGGTTAATGAGGTACGGGTGGCGCAGGGTCAGGTACAGATTGCGTTGGCCGGGAAGACCTTTCCCCTGCTATTGAATTTTCGCGGGCATTGTGGTGTAGTAGCAGCACTTTAACAGCAATTACGCCGGGGCGCGGACCAATGGGAGTTCAGTCAACCTCACACTTTCAAGCAGCCATAGATGCTTTCCGCGTTGCGGAGGCCGGCAAGTTCCGACAGACGGTGGGGCAGCAAGGTGAGCTGCACAAGACCGCGGGCGCCGGCGGCGTCAAAGGTAAGCTGGTGGCCTGGGTCGCGTCCACCCCGGGGCGGGAGGGTACGCTCGCCGGCCGTGCGGTGAAGGCGTTGGTCAACCTGTTCGGCGCAGGGAAGTTTGAGGCTGTCTCATCCGCCCTGCAGCAAAGCAGGGAAACCAGCGTTCACAATATGCTCAACACCATACTGCGACAGGCCCAGGGGCAGTTGGACGCAGACTTCAGCCAGACGTTTTCCGGGACGGTAACCAGCCGCCGCGAGCGACAGGGAACGAACTTCGCGGCGCGGGATTTTGTCGGCCTGCAAGACACGATGAAGGACTTGATCGCCAAACAAAACCAGGCCCGCCAGGAGGCCATTGCCGCAGTGCAAAATGGCGCGCCGTCAGCCCGGATGACGGCGCTGAATCCGGCGGAACTGAGATTTGCGGTCGATGTTCTGGCGCCTGCCAATGACGGTGGTCAGCGCCGCGTCAGCAAATTTCCCGAGGGCGTCAGCCCGGAAAAATTCAACGCCGTGGACAAGGAATTGAATACCATGGCGCGGCGCCTGCGAGAACGCCTGAATGATACCCCGGTGGTGCCCGCAGAGACCTACACAGTCAATTCCCTGAAACAGGAGGGCCGTCCCAACGGTGACTTTCACTTGCAGGAAGCAAGGACGGCCGTGCTGCAGCGCGTGAACGACTTCAGGCAGAGCTACGTCAACGCCCTGCAGAGTTTGCTGCCGCAACAGGCGGCGCCGGCAACCGCGCCAGCGCACACTCCCCCGCAAACAGCCGCGTCGCCTCAGGCTACGCCACCTCAGGCCGAGCCGTCGGCAGCGCAGCTGTTACAACAGGAATACAATGAGGTGGAATCCCGGTATCATCAGGCGCAGACGAATCATGAGGCCAGCAAGGCCATGTATGCAGACGCCAAGCGCAGGGCCGAAGGCAAGAAAACCGACGGAGTAATTCCGCCTGCCGAACAGAAGAAAGTGGACACCTACCGCAAACTCGCCCAGGATGCAGGCCAAAAGGTCTCACAACTGGCCCAACAACTCGCCGAACTGGACCAGCGCCTGACGGCGTAGGGGGCTTGGGTTGCGGTAACCTGTCGCACGGCCACCTCTAATTTTCAGAGGTGGCCGTGCGTTGTTTTACCTGCCTTCTGCGTCAGCGAAATTTTGTCCACCTTGCCGACTGCGGTTTTTGGCAGGTGTTCCACAAAGTGAAATTCCGCGGGTATCTTGTAAGGCGCCAGATGTTCAGCACAATACTGCCGTAGCGTTTCCTCATCCTGGCCTTGTTGCGTTCCTGGGACAATAAAGGCGATCGGCAACTCGCCACGATATGAGTCGTTCCTCGCTACCACGGCCGCTTCCACTACAAAGGGGTTTCGGTGCAATACTTCTTCAATCTCTCTGGGGAATACGTTATAACCGGAAACGATCAGCATCTCTTTCTTTCTGCCGCGAATGTACAGATAACCTTCCTCATCCAGTTCGCCTATATCGCCCGTGTACAGCCAGCCGTCACGTAGCGCCAGTCTCGTCTCATCCGGGCGGTTGTGGTAACCCTGCATAATCTGGGGGCCGGCAATGCGAATCTCTCCTTTCTGCCCGGTATCAAGAACTCTGGTTCCGGCTTGCAGGTCAACCACCTGTACTTCCGTTCCCGGCACCGGGATGCCGACCGAGGTCGGCTTCCTCACCCCGTGAAGAGGATTGAACGAAATGACCGGCCCTGCTTCTGTCTGGCCGTATCCTTCGAGTATTGGCGTTCCCGTGATCCGTTCCCACTCTTTCAGGACTTCGCCTGCCAACGGCGCGGAACCGGATGAAGAGAGATATAGGTTGGAAAAATCCGTTTCAGCAAAGCCCGGATAGTTCAACAATCCGGTAAAAATGGTGGGGCTGCCGGCAAACAGCGTAATCTTTTCCAGCGCCAGCGCGTCAATAACTGCCTGAGGGTGGTAACGCGGCATGATAAGCAGGGTGCCGCGCCGGTAAACCATGGCATGCAGGCACATAGCTACCGCGTAGCAGTGAAACAGAGGCATAACGCACAGCATTCTCTCCATGTCATCCCGGGCAGGTAAAACAGCCTCGCGCTGGCTCAGGTTGACGGAAGTGGAATAATGATTGATACAGGCGCCTTTCGCCCTGCCGGTGGTGCCGCCGGTGAACTGTAGCGTGGCTGGATCTGCATCTGCGGGGAGCTCTTCGAGTGTGTTGAGATCCTCTCGATTACGCCATACAGTCAGACGTCTGCCGTGGTTTTCACCTATGGATATGAGATGTTTGAGCTCAAGTCGGCCCGCCAGGGTGCGTACCATGTCGTCGAGGGTCTCGTCGTAAATGATGGCAGCGGGCTCAGCGTCTTCAAGCATGGGCAACAGCTCGCGTATCGTGTATGCCGGGTTTAACGGAACCGCTTCGGCGCGCGCGGCATGAATGGCAAACATGGTGATGCAGATATCTATGGAATTACCCATCAGCAAGGCGACGCGCCCGCCGCTCAGTCCCAGCGCTTTCAGTTCATGTCTGAAGCCGGCCACGCAACGCAGATATTCCCGGTAATTGAGACGCTCCATACCGAACGTCAGGGCCTCCTGCTCCGGGCTCCTGGCAGCCGCATCCACAAGCGCGTGGACGACACTGGGAAATACTTTTGGTAAATTCCTGACCGTTCCAGGCATATTTAATCAACGCGTATCACTACTGCCATGGCGGTGTCCCCGGCCGCACAGCCGTGAAACAGGCCATAACCGCCGCCTTCCAGCACCAGTTCTTCGATGAGTTCGATAATGGCTCGCAGCCCCGTGGGCCCCTGTGGGTGACCCCAGATCAGAGAGCAGCCATAGTTGTTCATGGCCATGACGTCGATACCCATCTCCTTGGCAAAAATGATGTCGTTAACCGCAAACGGGTTATGTGATTTGATGGCCTTGACATCGCTGATGGATATACCCGCCTGGTTCAGGGCGCGCCGGCTTGCAGGAATGGGCGCGGCAGGCATCCACGCTGGCTCCTCCCGCGCCTCGCCGTAGGCGACGATCCTGATTTTAATTGCCGGATCGCGGCTGAGTGCGCCAGCCTTTTCAGCGGTGGTGATAATCATACCGGCATTACCATCAGCCGGGTGGGTCTGTCCTGCAAACGTAATCGTGCCACCCTCCTGTACCGGTTCGAGCCGGGCCATTTTCTCCATGTTGGCCGCAGTTATTCCCTCATCACCAGTCAGAGTGTTGAGCGTTTTATTAAATCTCTTGTCTGGTACTTCAAGGGGTAGCATCATGTATTTCTGTTGAAAGGATTCGCCGCTGTTCTGCTCCAAGGCCTGCCGGTACTGACCATATCGGCACTGGACAACCTCGTGCTGCTCGGCAGTCGATACGCGCCACTTGTCCGCGCAGTTCTCCGCGGTATGGGTCATGTCGCGTTGTGTATATGGATCCTGGTTAAAATTGCTCAGGACCCAGTCTTCCGTGACACCGGTCCCGCCGGGACCGAAAGGGTCAGGGTAATAGATATGTGGGCCATTTGAGACGCGGTCCGCTGTGATGACCAGCGCGCATTCAGCCAGCCCGGCCTGGATTTCCCGGCTGGCAGTCGCCATCGACCGGGCGCCGGTCGCGCAGGCCTGGCTGACGGTTGGCCCTCCGATATGACCGATCCCGGCCATGGCCGCGAGCCAGGGCAGGCCGTAAAAACAACCCTGCTGTGGGACGGTCATGCCCAGCACACCAAAGTCGAACTGCTGTATGTCAGGCGTCCGATCGGCCAGGAACTGCCGGGTCACATGAGCGGCATATTTCAGGCTGTGCAAGTGGGCCAGACTGCCCTGCCAACGGGCAAACGGAGTAGTCCAGTAGCCACCGTAGGGGATGCAGGTGTCAGTTTCGGGCAAGGTAGTTGGTACTCTGTTATTTTTCTGATTTGGAACAACAGGGCGCCTCTAAACCTTCATGGACAAGGCGCCGCACACCCCGCCGGTATGAAAGACCCCTGTTCGTCATACTGGCCAAGGATTGGCCGGTATCCAGTCACAGGGACGTAAACAGGCGGAGACGTAAATTTACATGGCAAAAATGCCATAGAAGGCATTTTCAGGTTACCATAAGAGAGGTAAATCAATTTGGCAATACCTCGCCTCTTGCCAGGGCAACTGCCAGCATATCCTGCGGACTCGAGGGCTTCGCATTGGTTCTCAGTTCAATTTCTTCCTGGTTATTCCTTTCCGCATTCAGTTCTGCCGCAAATTTCCCGGCAGCATACTGGTCGGGCCAGTACTGTTCGCGGTAACTGTAACGGGCGGCGGCATTCAGCACGAACTGTGGTTCGTTCATAAGCGGCCGGGCCAGGGCTGCCAGATCGGTCCGTCCGGCGACAATCAGAGTATTGACCTGATCCGCGCTGGTGATATTCCCTGCAACAATAGTCGGGATTCCTGTTTCATTGCGCACCCGGTCGGCAAATGGCGCTTGGTACATGCGTCCGTAAACCGGGTCTTCATGGCTGACGACCTGCCCTGTGGAGACGTTGATGATATCAGCGCCATTGTTCCTTAACAGGGCAACCAGGGCCAGCATATCTTCCCCGCTCAACCCATCGCCTATCCAGTCTGTTGCTGAAATCCTGACCGATACAGGTCGTGCCGACGGCCAAGCCGCGCGCACGGCACTCAGAATGCGCAATGGAAAACGAGCGCGGTTGCCGATATTTCCACCGAATCTGTCACTGCGCCGGTTGGTATAAGGGCTGATAAATGATGACAACAGATAGCCGTGGGCCATGTGTATCTCGACCATGTCAAACCCGGCGGTTACTGCATTGCTGGTGGCGTTCAGGTAATCCGTCTCCACCCTGTCCATATCACCCTCGGACATCATGCGCGGCATCCTGCTGTGTTGCAGGTAAGGCAGCGGCGATGGGGCAATAATCTCCCAGCCCCCATCCGCAAGGGGTTGGTCTATGCCTCCTTGCCAGGGTATGCAGGTTGCGCCTTTGCGCCCCGCATGGCCGATTTGCGCGCATACCTTCGCCTTGCTGTTGGCATGGATGAACGCGACGATACGATGCCAGCGTTCCGTTTGCTCACCATTCCACAAACCGGCGCAACCGGTGGTAATCCGCCCGTCCGCCGAGGTGCACAGCATCTCTGTGTTGACGATGCCGACGCCACCTATGCCGCGCGCGCCGTAATGAACAAGATGCCAGTCATCCGGCACTCCATCGGTTGCACAATATTGGCACATAGCGGATAACTGCACCCGGTTTTCGACGCGCATCTGACCTATTTTGAACGGTTGAAACATCGGCGCCACAGGGTTCTCTGTATCTATGTCATCGAAGCCCGTTTGCTTGCGGGCATATTCGGCGAACCACCTGTCTATGGACCGAATGTACGCGGGATCGCGCAAGCCCAGATTTTCGTAGGTGACGCGCTTTGACCGCACCATCATGTTGAAAGTAAACTGCTCCACATCCTGTTGTACGTAACGGTCGATATTTTCAAACCAGTGCAGGCTGGTGACGGCAGTCCGTTGCAACCGGTCTGCCTCCGGTTTGCGTACCTGCTGGTAGGTTTCCAGCACGGCATCGACTCGGTTACCCTGCTCTCGAAAAGTATCCGCCAGGGTAATGGCATCTTCCATGGCCAGTTTGGTGCCGGAACCAATGGTAAAATGCGCCGAACGTCCCGCATCGCCCAACAGCACGATGTTTTTGTAATAAAGGCTGGCATTCCTTACCACCGGGAAATCCCGCCAGAGTGAGCGGTTGGTGACGATGGGGTGACCTTGCAGGTCGTCACGGAAGACCTCTTCAACGTAACGTTTTGTATCATCTTCGGAGAACGTATCCATGCCGGCGTTCAGCCAGGTCTGATGGCTGCATTCTACAATCCAGGTGGACCTGTCCTGTTCATAGCGGTAACCGTGCACCCACCACCAGCCGTGCTCGTTCTTGTGGAAAATGAAGGTAAAGTTGTCCAGGGGCAAGGTCGTGGCCAGCCAACAGAAGCGGTTGGTGCGCCAGTCCATTTCGGCACCAAACTCCGTTGCGTACCTGGTACGCAGCAACGAGGTGATGCCGTCGCCGGCGACCACAAGATCTTGCCTGTCTGTCTTCAGTTGCGCCAGATCGGTGATGTCAGTATTGAACTCCAGCTTCACGCCGAGATCATCACAACGGTCGTGGAGGGCGTTCAGCAACTTCAGTCGCGACAGGCCGCAGAACCCGTGTCCGCCACTGATAATTTTTTTACCATGTATGCGCGTCTCGATCTTGTCCCAGTAGGCGAATTGCTCGACTATGCGCTTGTAACTGGGGGCGTCTGCCTCCAGGAAGCCGCGTAAGGTGTCATCGGAAAACACCACGCCGAACCCCCAGGTAGCATCACGGGGACCGCGCTCGAACACGGTAATATCGTGTGCGGGATTAGCCTTTTTCATCAGTACGGAGAAATACAGCGAAGCAGGCCCGCCGCCAAGACAGATTATTTTCAGACCGTTCATTTAAGCCGCTCGCGCTTGAGTTAAGGGCCCCTCTAAAATACTACGGCAAGTGTAAGGATAATTTGCTGATGGGTCTTGACACTGGCGGAAGCAAAACTTGGTAGCAGAGGAATTGCCCGGGAATTATTCGGCTGAGGTGGCAACTGCGGCTTTCATTGCAGCCTGGATGCGGGGCGACAGTAGTTCCTGGCCACTGATTATCTCCCGCGCGATGATTAGCTTCTGAACCTCTGAGGCGCCTTCATAGATACGCAGCGCACGGATTTCACGGTACAATTCTTCGACCTTTTCACCGCGCTTCACGCCACGAGCGCCGAATAATTGCACCGCGCGGTCTATGACCTGCTGCGCCGCTTCGGTAGCATGTAATTTAGCCATGGCAGCCTCCCGGGTGATACTCTGTGCGCAGCAGTCCCTGGTCCACGCAGCGCGGTACACGAGCAGGGCGCTGGCGTCTATGGCCACGGCCATGTCTGCGATGCTACTCCGGGTCATCTGCATGTCGGCAAGCGTCCTGCCGAACAGCTGTCGCACGCCGATGTGCATCAGTGTTTCTTCCAGCGCCCGCCGCGCAAAGCCCAGCGCGGCCGCGCCCACTGTTGCGCGAAACATATCCAGCGTGGTCATGGCAATACTGAACCCTTGACCGGGCTTGCCAAGCAGGTTCGCCCGCGGTACCCGGCAATCCCTGAACTCAAGCCGCGCCAGCGGATGTGGCGCAATGACTTCAATCCGTTCTGCTATTTCCAGCCCCGGTGTGCCGGCATCGACGATGAAGGCGCTCAGGCCCGCCGCGCCGGCTTCCTCACCAGTGCGCACGAATACGGTATAAAAATCAGCAATGCCGCCGTTCGATATCCAGGTCTTCTCGCCGTTGATGATGTAATCAGCGCCGTCTGTTACTGCAGTCGTGGTCAGCGCTGCGACATCGGAGCCGGCCTCGGACTCGGACAGGGCAAATGCGGCAATCCTGTCGCCGTTGCACACCGCGGGCAGGTAATCATTTTGTTGCTCCCGTGTACCGAACAGCGCGATGGCGCCGCTGCCTAGTCCCTGCATGGCGAATACGAAATCCGCCAGCCCCGAATGGCGCGTAAGAGTCTCGCGGATAAGACATAAAGACCTGACCTCAGGGGGTTCATCGAAACCGGGCACCGGCGCGGCATGGTTGAGCCAGCCGGCTTCGGCAAGGAGTTTAACCAGTTCCTTGCAGGCCTCGTCGACGTCATTCGAGTGTTGTCGAGGCAGGGACTTTTCGCACCAGTCATCCAGTGTGCGGCCCAGTTCCCGGTGCCGAGCGGTAAAAAACGGCCAGTCAAGAAAGCTCTTATCAACCATCAGTCACCTTTGAATTCAGGTTTTTCCTTGTTTATGAAAGCCGTGTAAGCCCGGCCAAAATCATCAGTCTGCATACACAGCGCCTGGGCCTGAGCCTCTGCCTCAAGGGCTTGGTCCAAGGCCATATCCCATTCCTGGCGCAGCATGGTCTTGGTGACGCCTTGAGCGAATGTCGGGCCGCGCAGAAGTTGCTCACCTGACCTGCGCGCTTCATTTTGGAGTTGATCCGCTGTTATCAGGTGGTTATAAAACCCCCAGCGATGACCTTCTTCCGCACTCATGCTACGGCCGGTATAGAGCAGTTCCGCGGCGCGGCCATGGCCGATAATCCTGGGCAGGATGGCGCACGCCCCCATGTCGCACCCGGCTAATCCGACACGGGAGAATAAGAACGCGGTTGTTGCCTGGGGAGTGGCTATGCGTAAATCGCTGGCCATGGCAATGCAGGCACCGGCGCCCACGCAAATACCGTCCACCGCGGCAATGATCGGTTGTGGGCAGTGTATCATCGCCTTGATGAGAGCGCCGGTCATACGGGTAAATTCGAGCAATCCTTTCATGTTCATTTGCATCAGCGGGCCTATGATATCGCGCACATCGCCGCCAGAGCAGAAGTTCCCCTCGGCGCCGGTGATGATCACGACTTTGACATCCTCAGCGGAGGCCAGAAGGCGGAACGTATCCCGCAGTTCCGCATACGACGCAAAGGTCAGGGGGTTTTTCCTTTCGGGCCGGTTCAGGGTCACCGTAGCCAGACCGTCGGCGCAGGACCAGGCAAAGTGCTGTGGGTTATAGTTTTGCATGTTCATGGTTGCAGCGGGGTTTTCTCATTACAGTGAGGACTGTGAGCTCTACATCACCTCGCCGCCGGCTATCGGGATAGATTGACCGGTAATCGATTCGCTGCCGGGCAGGCATAACCAGGATACTGCCCCGGCAACTTCTTCCGGTTCGATAAAACGGCGCTGTGGGTTGGTCGATTTAAGACGCGCTTCTGCGTCCTCCCTGGTCATGCCGGTCTTGTCCACGATCCTGGTAATGGCGCCGGCAATCAGGTCGGTGTTGGTGTATCCCGGGCAGATGGCGTTGACGGTGATGCCGGTCCCGGCCAGTTCCAGCGCCAGCGAACGGGTCAGGCCCACCACGCCATGTTTGGCCGCGCAATACGCCGTAACGTAGGCATACCCGGTGAGTCCCGCGGTGCTGGCAATATTGATGATGCGGCCCCAGTCTGCTTCCAGCATGCCGTCCAGGACTTGCCTGCTGCAATAAAACACGCCGTTCAGGTTGACCGCCAGGGTCTGTTGCCAGTTGTCGCTGTCTGTTCGGGCAAACGAACTGCTGTGGGCTGTGCCGGCATTATTGATCAGGATGTCCACGGGGCCGAAGCGAGCTATTGCCTCGTCAAACCCGGCCTGTACAATTTTTTCATCCGTGACATCTACCTGTACTGCACCGGCGCGCGCCAGTTGTTGCGCCCGGGTCTGTAACGCGCTCAGTGTTCGCCCCATAAGGGTGACCTTGGCGCCCAGCCTGTTCATCTCCGCGGCGATGGCAGCGCCTATGCCTCGCCCGCCGCCGGTCACCACCACATGCTTGTCGCTGAGCATTGTCATTTTCTGGACAGTTTTTGCATTTTTCTGCATTCCCATAACGAGGAGAAAGACACTGCCCTAATAATTGAAGCGGATTGAACCGTCCACCCACCTTGGCTTCGCGTAATGGTGGTTTTCGCATCCGCATAGAGTCGCTAAATCGAATTTTTCGGTCAAAGTTCTTTCGTCACCGATATTCGTGACGAATACCGATGCCTCCCATTTCCGGCCTGGTGAATACCAGAATACCCGGGCGTTGCCGACAATGTTGGCGTCCATGGTGTGTGCGTCAAAGTTTCTCAGGTTTGCATAGCGCCGGGATATATAGTTTGTATCCAGTTGTATAGCCAATTCGCTCCCATTGAATAAAGGCCAACTGTACCTTACCAGCCCGTTAAACTGGTATTTAGGTGTAAACGTCGGTTCAACATCTTTGAAAATATCTGGCGCTACCTCAAGGTCCTCAACCTCGGCATCCACAAAGGAAAATCCCAAGAGCACATCCAAGCCTGTTACAGGCGACGCCGTGACATCCACTTCCAGTCCCTTGACTGTTGCGTCCTCGTTACTGATTTGCCCCGATACGTTTGAAAAGGTAAATGCCTGATAGTCCGAGTAATCGTAATAATAGGCCGAACCGTTCAGGTGTATGTTGCCGTCGAAAAGGTTTGATTTAAACCCGCCTTCATAAGCCAACAGCACTTCTTCCTTATAGGGGATATCCGAGGCCGGGATCACAGAGAGATCGGGCAACGGGCCATTGAAATTGCCCGCTTTGACACCGCGGTTTATGCCAAAGTAAAGTAGCAGTTCATCGTTTGGCTTCCAGTCGAGTTGAATTTTGCCGGTCCAGAGCGTATCGGAGGTCTCATCGGCAAACGGATTTGAGCCTGGCGCTTGTGGAATGCGAAAACCTAAAATATCTCTGTCCAGAGTACGGTCATTGGTATTGACGTAAGCGTTCTGTGCGAAGGTATATTCCTTGTCTTCAAATATTACGCGTATCCCTCCGATAATGGTCAGCGAGTCAGTCCAATCGTAATCAATCTGGCCGAAAATGGAGTATGACCGGGTCTCCAGCGCCACTTCAGTAATAAAATCCACACCGGGTCCCGGCACTCCGTCAAACGGGTTCATATCCAATCCGAACGGCGGCCCGCCGAACGCCAGGATCGAATCGTCCAGAAACGGCAGCCCCTGCAGGGTATCATTATCGATGTCAAGAAAGTACCCGCCCACTAACCATCGGAATCGGGATGCTTCCCCGTTCAAGCGGATTTCCTGGGCAATGGTATCCGTTTTTGCATCA
Source organism: Gammaproteobacteria bacterium (assembly GCA_026709915.1). Taxonomy (GTDB): domain Bacteria; phylum Pseudomonadota; class Gammaproteobacteria; order Eutrophobiales; family Eutrophobiaceae; genus JAAXHV01. The sequence goes on along the minus strand of JAPORZ010000058.1, from coordinate 1,418 downwards.
GCCATATACAGGAAATGGCTGGTAGGCCCGCCATCTACATCCAGAGATAGAAACTTTTTATAGGACTTATAGTCGGTCACTGTGGTCAATGTCATGGAATCCGTCAGGCCCCAAGTCAGTTTGCCGGTGACGCCATAGGTGTCATATTCATTGACATCCTTATATGACCAGTCTTTGCTTATCTTAAAATCACCGGAATAGTCTTTGTAACCGAAAATATCCCCACCAGGCACCGGTCGCATGGCATCTTCAGGAGGCGCCGGCAAGCCGAAAGACGCTGGCAGCTCCCCATCCAGCCCGACGATGGGTATTGGGACCCCGCCCGGACCGATCATTTCCCTTGTTTCGGTCGGAGATGCTTCTATGGTATTGACATGGCGTCCCTGCTCATCAAGGACTGCCACAATCGCGCCCGCTTCATAAGCGCCAGAGCCTACTGCGCTGCTGGAGGCATAGCCGGACAGCAGCAATTCAACGTCTTCATAAGGGGCGAACAAGGTATGGATACGCACTCCCCAAGTGTCGTCATTTTCAATGTCGTCACGCGGGCCAGGATTCGGATCCAGGGTAAACGCCTCATCAGGGAAATGGTTTTCCAAAATGCCGTCATGATAGTTATACATGAATGACACTCTGCCAGCGAATTTGTCTGAAACCGGGCCGCCCAGGCCAGCCTCCAGCCGTATCTGGTCGTAGCTCCCGTAGCTTGCCTCGGTATAGCCGTCAACCTCATCAAATTTTGGTTTGCGGGTGACATAGTGAACCAGACCGCCGGTGGCATTGCGCCCGAAAAGTGTTCCTTGCGGGCCTTTCAATACTTCCACTCGTTCCATATCAAACAGGCCAAATACTTGCCCCTGTTGTGTGGAGATATAGCCTTCGTCGATGTAGACTGCAACCGGGGCCTCGCTGGAATCGAGAAAGTCGTTCTGTGTTACGCCGCGGATAGTGAATTTCCGGTTCTGACCACCGCCAGCTGCAGAGACATACACCCCAGGGGACATGCCGACTATATCAGTGCTGGTTTCAAAGCCCAGTGCATCGACCTGCTCGCCGGTAAATGCTGTGACCGCAATACCGACGTCACTCAATGATTGCTCCCGCTTCTGCGCGGTCACGACGATTTCCTCTATTTGTGAGTAGCCGGTCAGTGGAAAAAGCAGAATGGTAATGACGATATAGCAGGACAGCAAATCTAACTGGAGTTTCATTGAATTTCCCCTCGTGCAGCGACAATGTGCATGGTGTGTCTCCCCGTGAGCAGATACCTGATCGTATAACATTGCCAGTGCCTGGTATTGATGTATTAAGGAAAGGAAATTAGGCTGTAGAGGAAGTGATGCTGCACAACCGCCTCTAATTTCCCAAATCCCGCGTTAGAGATCTGCAGCGGGTCTTCATGATAGGTTTTGCCGGTA
>JAPORZ010000229.1:2424-6399 GCA_026709915.1 Gammaproteobacteria bacterium | reverse complement strand
TTTGTCTTCTGTCTCAAAGCAATTCCCCCCTCACTCGGCACGATTGCCCTTCAAACAAGGCGATGAGTTTATTTTCCTGGTTGGTGACCTGTACCTGGTAATGGCCGTAACGCCCGTCCTGGGACTGGTGTTCGGCGGTGGCTGTCAGGTTATCACCGGCTTTGCCGGGGCGTTTGTATTCGATTGTGCATTTTTGCGCCAGGTTTGCTTCGTTGCGGCTGTTGCAGGCGCAGGCGAAGGCGGTGTCGGCCAGGGTGAAGATGTATCCGCCGTGGCAGATGCCGTGGCCGTTGAGCATGTCGGGCTTTATCGTGAGGTTGAGGCGGGCAAAGCCCTCGCGTACTTCGGTCACGGTAATGCCGATGGTCTGTGAAGCGACATCCCTGGCGTACATGGCGGCCACGCAGGCGCGGGCCAGTTCGTCGCCGGTAAGGTGACGGTCAGTCATGCTGGCGTTGCACCAGGGTCATTATGTCGTACAGCGCGACGGTCTTGTCATGCTGGTTGAAGATTTCCACCGCCCACCTGACCACGCCGGTGGCGCGGGTGTCGTCCGGGCGTTTATCTTTTTTGACTTTCTGTTTAACCACCAGTTTTACCCGAATGGTATCGCCGCTGCTCACGGGTTCGATAAAGCGCAGGTTTTCCAGGCCGTAGTTGGCCAGCACCGGTCCCGGCGCTGGGTCCACGAACATGCCGGCAGCAGCGGAGATGAGAAAATAGCCGTGCGCAACGCGCTTGCCGAAGATTGAATCCCGGGCGCCAAGTTCATCGAAATGGGCATAGAAGTGATCGCCGGTGAGGCAGCCGAAGTTGACGATATCCGCTTCGGTGACGGTGCGCCGGTAACTGTGATAGGTTTCGCCCACCTGCAGTTGCTCGAAGTACTTGCGGAACGGGTGCACCGGGTCGGTTAACGGCGCCGCGCCCTGGTGGTATTCGCCGGTCAGGCGCATCAGGGTTGTGGGTGAGCCTTGCACGGCGGTGCGCTGCATATAGTGCTTGATGGCCCGGGCGCCGCCCAGTTCCTCGCCGCCGCCGGCGCGGCCGGGGCCGCCGTGCACCAGCGCCGGTAGTGGCGACCCATGCCCGGTTGACTCGCCGGCGCAGTCGCGGTTGATAACCAGCAGACGGCCGTGCCAGGCTGCGGTATTGAGAACAATATGGCGCGCTTCGGCATCATCGCCGGTGAAGATTGATCCCACCAGGCTGCCCCTGCCTTTTTTCGCCAGTAACAGGGCCTCATCCAGGTCCCGGTAGGGCATGACGGTACAGACCGGGCCGAAGGCTTCTATATCATGGGGTTCCGTTGCCGTTTGTGGTGCGTGGCAATACAACAGGGTAGGGGGGAAGAACGCGCCTTTATCCCGGTCGCTGCCCTGTATGGCAAATTCTTTGTCTCCACCGTACAGGATGTCACAGGAACGCTGCAACCGGCTCACGTTTTCCCATACGTCATCGACTTGGTCGCGACCCACCAGCGGGCCCATTTTTACGCCGTCCAGCGCCGGGTCGCCTACCGGCAACCGTTGCAGCCGTTGCTGCAGCGCCGCGGTTACGGCCTCAACCCGGTCGGCGGGTACGATGGCGCGCCGGATGGCCGTGCACTTCTGCCCGGCCTTGACCGTCATTTCCCGCACTACCTCCTTGATGAACAGGTCGAACTCGACTGCGTCCGGCGTCACTGTCTCGCCCAGCAGCGACAGGTTCAAAGAATCCGCTTCCATGTTGAACGGGATGGAATTGGCGACGATGCTGCGGTGGGACTTGAGTTTGCCGCCGGTGCCGGCCGACCCGGTGAAGGTGACCACATCCTGTTCCATCAGGTGTTCAAACAAGTCACCCGTGCTGCCGCAGATTAACTGAAACGCGCCTTGTGGCAACAGGCCGGACGCAATAATTGCCCGGGCCATTTTCTCAGTGAGGTAAGAGGAGACGGTGGCCGGTTTCACCACGACCGGCATCCCTGCACACAGGCTGGGTGCGATCTTCTCCAGCATGCCCCAGCAGGGGAAATTAAACGCGTTAATGTGTACGGCCACGCCTTCCTTGGGCACCAGGATATGGCGCCCGGTAAACGTCCCCTCTGTTGACAGGCGTTCCTGCTCACCCTCTGCCAGAAACGTTTCGTTGGGGAATTCGCGCCGCACCAGGCTGCTGTAACTGAACAGCGTGCCGATGCCGCCCTCTATGTCAATCCAGCTGTCGGTGCGGGTGGCCCCGGTCCAGGCCGAGACTTCGTAGAATTCCTCCTTGCGTTCCAGCAGGTATTGCGCCAGCGCTTTGATGCGCAGGGCGCGCTCGTGGAAGGTCAACGTGCGTAGCGCCGGCCCGCCGACTTCCCGGGCATGGCGCAGCACATCGCGAAAATCCATGCCAGCGCTGGAAACCGTGCCGATAAAATCGCCATTGACGGCATTCACGACCGGGACGCCGTCGCTCTGACCGTCGAACCATGCGCCTGTGATATAGCTTTGTATGTTCATTTCATGGTGCATCCGTTATAAGATAGCCGGGAACTACAAGGGGTCAGAGTAAAATCACCTCCGACCGCGCCAGCGGCCACGATAACGATGATTTTACTCTAACCCCGCAGTTCTCATAAGAGAACCTCTAAAAATGCCCTCCGTGGCATTTTTAGAGGTGGCCACAAATTACAACCAACAGGTGCACAGTATGACAGAGCAGGGAACTTTTGACACCTTAGAACCCATTGAAAAAGCCGGTATCGACGAGTTGCGCAGCCTGCAACTGCAACGGCTGCAGTGGAGCCTGGAACACGCCTACGCCAATGTGCCGAGCTACCGGGAGAAATTCGATGCGGCCGGCGCCCATCCGTCCGACCTGAAGGAGCTTGCCGACCTGTGCAAATTCCCACTCACCGACAAGCATGACATGCGGGATAACTACCCGTTCGGCATGTTCGCCGTGCCCACGGATAACGTGGTGCGCATCCATGCTTCCAGTGGCACCACCGGCAAACCGGTGGTGGTAGGTTATACCCGTAAGGATATCGACACCTGGAGCCGGGTCGTGGCGCGCTCCATCCGGGCTGCAGGGGGCAATCACAAAGACAAAATTCACGTGGCCTACGGCTACGGCCTGTTCACCGGCGGTCTGGGCGCCCACTACGGCGGCGAGCTGATGGGGTGCACCGTTATCCCCATGTCCGGCGGGCAGACGGAAAAACAGGCGCAGCTCATCCAGGACTTTGACCCCGATATCATCATGGTCACGCCCTCGTATATGCTCAGTATCGCCGACGAACTGGAACGCCAGGGTGTCGATTGCCGTAAACTGAGATTGCGGGTGGGAATCTTCGGCGCTGAACCCTGGACGGCTTCCATGCGCGCCAATCTGGAACAGCGGTTGGACATCGACGCGGTGGATATTTACGGCCTGTCCGAGGTTATGGGTCCCGGCGTCGCTCAGGAATGTGTGGAGACCAAGGACGGCCCCACCATCTGGGAAGACCACTTCTACCCGGAAATCATTGACCCGCAGACAGGGGAGGTGTTGCCGGACGGCGAGGAGGGCGAACTGGTGTTCACCAGCCTCACCAAGGAAGCTCTGCCGGTAGTGCGCTACCGCACCCGCGACCTGACCCGGCTGCTGCCGGGCACGGCCCGCACCATGCGCCGCATGGACAAAATCACCGGCCGTAGCGACGACATGCTGATCATCCGCGGCGTGAACGTGTTTCCCACCCAGGTGGAGGAGCAGATCCTCAAAGTCCCCGGTCTGGCGCCCCACTACCAGCTTGAGATAACCCGCCGCGGCAACCTCGATGAGATGACGATCAACGTCGAATTGGCCCCCGACGCCGACACCGCCGCGCAACAACCGGCGGCGGCCGAACTGCAGAAACATGTCAAGGACCTGATCGGAGTCTCAGCACAGGTCAACGTACATGAATCGGGCGGCGTGGCCCGGTCGGAAGGCAAGGCCAAGCGCGTGATTGACAGACGTAAAGAC